>CAIZLI010000233.1 GCA_903933765.1 uncultured Bacteroidota bacterium | reverse complement strand
TAAAATGATCGCGAAGCAATTCTTGATCACGGGTATGGTTTGGGCAGTGTTAGGTGGTTTAATGAGTGTGCTATTCCGTTTGCAATTAGGTTATCCTGATGCAAGTTTTCCTTGGTTAGAATCACTTTTAGGTAAGTGGGCAAAAGGTGGTCAAATTACACCAGAAGCTTATTACGCTTTAGTAACCACACACGGAACTGTATTGGTATTCTTTGTATTGACAGCAGGTTTATCTGGAACCTTCGCTAACTTCTTAATTCCATTGCAAATTGGAGCAAGAGATATGGCGTCTCCATTTTTAAATATGTTAAGCTACTGGTTCTTCTTTGTAGCAAGTATTGTAATGTTGTCTTCTATGTTTGTTGAGACAGGACCATTCAGTGGTGGATGGACTGCGTATCCTCCATTGTCTGCATTAGGAGATGCTTCTCCTGGTTCTAAAACAGGGATGGACTTATGGATTATCGCAATGTCTTTATTCATTGTATCTTCTTTATTAGGTGGCTTGAACTATATCGCTACTATTTTAAACATGCGTACCAAGGGTATGAGCATGACACGTTTACCTTTAACAATTTGGGCATTGTTCTTTACAGCGGTATTAGGTGTATTGTCTTTCCCAGTATTGTTGTCTGGTATGATCTTATTAATTTTTGATAGAAACTTTGGTACTTCATTCTATCTTTCTGATATTTTTGTGAATGGTGTAGGTGCTTTACCGAACGAAGGTGGATCTGCAATTTTATACCAACATTTATTTTGGTTCTTAGGTCACCCCGAAGTGTACATCATCTTATTACCTGCCATGGGTATGGTATCTGAGATTATGTCTGTAAGCTCTCGTAAACCAATCTTTGGTTACATGGCCATGTTAGGTTCTTTGTTTGCAATTGCTGCATTGGCGTTCTTGGTATGGGCGCACCATATGTTCGTTACAGGATTAAATCCATTCTTGGGTTCTGTATTCGTACTATTAACTTTATTAATCGCGGTTCCTTCTGCTATCAAAGTATTCAACTGGTTGACAACTTTGTGGAGAGGTAATATCCGTTTCACACCTGGTATGTTATTCGCAATTGGTTTTGTGAGTTTATTTATCTCTGGTGGTTTAACTGGTATTTGGTTAGGAAACGCTGCTTTAGATATTCACTTGCATGATACTTATTTCGTAATTGCGCATTTCCATATTGTAATGGGTGTAGCTTCTATGTTTGGTATGTTTGCGGGTGTGTACCACTGGTTCCCTAAAATGTATGGTCGTTTCATGAATAATACGCTAGGTTATATCCACTTCTGGGTAACGATGGCTGGTGCGTATTTGATCTTCTGGCCAATGCACTACGAAGGTTTAGCAGGTATGCCACGTCGTTATTTTGATTTTAGTATTTGGGAAAGTTTCAAGCAATTTGCTGAACTAAATAAGTTCATCACGATTGTTTCTATGATTGTATTTGCGGCGCAAATTTTATTCTTGATGAACTTCTTCTATTCTATTTTCAAAGGACGTAAAGTGACAACTCAAAATCCTTGGGAAGCAAATACTTTAGAGTGGACTACGCCAATCCGTCCTGGTCACGGTAACTGGCCTGGTGAAATACCAGAAGTACACCGTTGGGCATATGATTACGGTAAGGATGGAAAAGATTTCATTCAACAAACAACACCTGTTGGTGCGGATGAATCGACCCACTAAATTGTGAAAGCAATTCTAAAAGATTACGCCCAGTTGATGAAGTTCACCTTAAGTTTTACGGTGGTCTTCACTTGTGTAATCTGTTATCAGATTGCGCCAAATATTGTAGTATTCAATTGGTGGAATATTTTGATCTTAACTTTTGCAGGTCTTTGTATTACGGGTAGTGCCAATGCGATTAATCAGGCAGTAGAAAAAGATACAGATGCACAGATGAAGCGCACTGCGAATCGTCCTGTGGCTTCTGGTAGAATGTCTCAAAAAACTGCTTATGCATTTGCCATCATCGCTGGTATTATTGGTGTGGGTTTAATGGCTTATCAATTCAATACCTTGTCTGCAGTATTGAGTGCGTTGAGTTTATTTTTATATGCATTCATCTACACGCCACTAAAAAAAATAAATTCAATCGCAGTGTTGGTTGGTGCTTTTCCGGGTGCCATTCCTTGCTTGATTGGATGGGTTGCTGCAACCAATGAAATTAGTCCTATTGCCTCTTTTATTGTGGATGGAAAATCTTATTCGAACGCAGGTGGTTACGCTTTATTTTTAATTCAGTTTCTTTGGCAGTTCCCACATTTTTGGGCGATTGCTTGGGTGTCTCATACAGATTATTCTAAAGTGGGTTTTAAATTATTGCCTGCAGACAAAGGACCGACTAAGTTCACTGCTTTACAAGCGGTGATGTATGCGGTGTTGATGGTGCCGATTGGTTTTCTACCAAACTATTTTAAAATTACTGGGGAGTGGAGTATGTGGGTGGTCCTAGTGGCAAATATTTTTATGGTTGTACAATGTGTGCGTTTATATCAAAACATGGGTGTGCCTGCGGCGCGTCGTGTGATGTTTAGCAGCTACATTTATTTACCGATTGTTTATTTGGCTTTAATGGCAAATAAAATTTAAAGAACGATTATGAGTACAGAAAAAAAGAAAGCCCATCCGTATAAATTTATCCTTTGGGTAGGTTTAGGAAGTATCATCATGCTTTTTGCAGGGTTGACCAGTGCTTATATTGTGAAAAAAGGTCAAGCCAATTGGTTGGACTTTGAACTGCCAGTGGTGTTCTGGTACTCTACATTCGTCATTCTATTAAGTAGTGTGACCATGCAGATGGCTTTGAAGAAGTTCAAAGAGCGTGAGATGGGTCAATATCGTGGGTTCATTACTTTAACTGTGATTTTAGGTCTTGTCTTTGTGGTGACACAAATGATGGGATTTAGCGCTTTAGAGGCCAATAGCATCGCCCTAACTGGTCCTAGAAGCAATTCAGCGGGTTCTTTTTTATTGGTGATCGCTGGCTTACACATCCTCCACGTGGTGGGTGGGGTCATTGCCCTTGCAATCATCTTTTTAAGAGCTTATTCTGTGAAAACAAAATTTTACAATGCCTTGCCGGTGGAATTAGCATCCATTTATTGGCATTTTGTAGATATACTATGGATTTATCTTTTTGTGTTCCTACAATTTGTAGGATAGACTAAAAACCAATATTTTTGCACTGAAATTGAAACTGAACATGTCAACAACAACAACCGCTTCGCCAACTGAAGCAAAATTATGGGGTGGGGGAAAAAGCCCTTTTAGTGTAGAGTACGGAAAAGTGATGATGTGGTACTTTTTAATGAGTGATGCATTCACTTTTGGCGCTTTCTTGATCTCTTATGGCACGGTTCGTTTTTCTACGAACGGATGGCCTGACCCTAACGTAGTTTTTAAAAGTTTCCCATTTGCACCAGAAGGGATCAACGCTCCTTTG
>CAIZLI010000232.1 GCA_903933765.1 uncultured Bacteroidota bacterium | reverse complement strand
GCCGTCTACCACAGCTTCTTTATGTACTTTTTGCACCAATCCTTGCAAAACCTTACCAGGACCAACTTCGGTAAAATGCGAAGCACCGTCGGCTACCATTGCTTGTACCGTTTGTGTCCACTTAACGGCGCCGGTTAATTGTGCGATTAAGTTTTGCTTGATTTGTGTTGGGTCTGTCACTGCAGATGCAGTCACATTTTGATACACTGGACAGATAGGATTGTTGAATGTAGTTGCTTCGATTGCTGCCGCTAATTCAATTTTTGCTGGATCCATTAATGGACTATGAAACGCCCCGCCTACTGGTAACACCAATGCTCTTTTTGCACCTGCTGCTTTCATTTGCTCACATGCAATTTCTATTCCTTTTACTGAACCTGATATTACTAACTGTCCAGGGCAATTGTAATTTGCTGGCACCACTACTTCACCAGATTCAGCAGATACGGTTGCACAAATTTCTTCTACTTTTTCATCTGCTAAAGCTAGCACTGCAGCCATCGTGGATGGTTGTAATGCACAAGCAGCTTGCATTGCTTTTGCACGAATGCTTACTAAGCTCAATGCATCTTCAAAGCTTAAAGTTTGATTGGCTACAAGTGCACTAAATTCTCCAAGTGAATGTCCTGCAACCATATCTGGTTTGGCATTGTCCATTGTCAAATAGGCAATCACCGAATGAATAAACACTGCAGGTTGTGTGACATTGGTTTGCTTTAATTGTTCATCGGTGCCTTCGAACATGATATCACTGATTCTGAATCCTACTATTTCATTGGCTTTTTCGAATAAAGCTTTTGCAGCTTCATTGGACTCGTATAAATTTTTTCCCATTCCAGAAAACTGACTTCCTTGACCTGGGAATACAAATGCATGTTTTGACATATTCAATCGTTTGGCCAAAAATAAATCAAAGCATCCATTATACAAATAAAAATGGTGAAGCTAGGCTCCACCATTCATTACAAACTAACTTATAACCAAACTATAAACCAAAAAGTTTAGGCATTGATATCTAAATATTTTAAGAATTCTGCCTTTGTATTTTCTTCCTGAAATTTACCACCATAAAAACCTGTAATGGTATTGGAACTATCGTCCTTTACACCTCTACTTGCCACACATAAATGTTTTGCATCCATAAACACTGCTACATCTTGTGTTTGTAAAACGGTCTGTAAAGCTTTTCCAATTTGCATTGTCAAACGCTCTTGTACTTGTGGACGCTTAGAGAAATATTCTACCAATCTATTTAACTTACTTAAGCCAATCACTTTACCACTACTGATATACGCTACATGCGCTTTACCAAAAAATGGCACAAAATGGTGCTCACAATTGGTGTAGAAATTGATATTTTTTTCGACCAACATTTCATTGTACTGAAATTTATTTTCAAACAAAGTCATGCTTGGCATGTTCGCGGGATTCAATCCTTGGAACAATTCTTTCACATACATTTTTGCTACTCTCAATGGCGTACCTCTTAAACTATCATCATTTAAATCCATCCCAATGGTTTCCATGATGGCTCTAAAATGCGGTTCTATCAATGCAATCTTTTCTTCGTCTGTTTTATCAAAAGCGTCTGCACGCATTGGTGTATCTACTGAGCTTGCTTTGTGCTCATCGCCCATTTCTTCGATGATTAAATGGCTTAATTCAATTTTTTGTTCGCTAAGCGGGGTAGTCAACAAAGTTTCTTTCTGTTTCATAAAGTCGAATTTTTAATGCTAATTGCTCAGCAATACGAGGTCTTAATAAATTGTAAATCACAATCGCAATGTTTTCTGCAGAAGGATTTAAATTTTTAAACAACTCGGTGTCTAGGTTTAAATTTTTGTGGTCAAATCGGGTGATAACTTCTTCTCCAACAATTTTGCTCAAGTCCTTGGTGTTGATCACGAATCCAGTAATTGGATCGGGTACACCTACTACTTTTACAATCAAGTCATAGTTATGTCCATGATAATTAGGATTACTACAAGCACCAAAAACACGCTTGTTCTCTTCGTCTGTCCAGTCTGCACAATACAATTTGTGTGCGG
>CAIZLI010000231.1 GCA_903933765.1 uncultured Bacteroidota bacterium | reverse complement strand
GCTATTTCAAAGGCAGTGTTCAACTGTTAATTTTAATCAAATCTAGTTTTTTATCTTTATAATTAGCGCATTCAACTTAGTTTCGTAGGTGTAAACAATAGGTATGAAAAACTGGGTACTCTTAATTTGTTTGTATTTTTTGACTTCGCCATTATTAGCGCAGGTAGATAAAATAATGGATGCCAATATTCAAACCGTCTTGATATTTCCTAAAGGGAAACCATTGGCCTTACCAGTGATTGGCTTGAACTCCCAAGACGAATTATTGATTCAGTTCGACGACTTATCTGCCAACTACAAACAATATTATTATACGATTGAACTAATGGACATGAATTGGAAGCCTGTTGCCCTCAATCCATTTGATTATACCAGAGGCCTTACGCAAAATAATATCAGGACTTTTACTATTTCATCTATCGCACAACAAGCCTATTATCATTATAGTTTTACATTTCCAACGGCATCTTGCAGACCCACTAAGTCAGGTAATTATTTGATGAAAGTGTATAGACAGGGCAGGCCGAATGAACTAGTATTTGCAAAACGTTTTTTTGTAATAGAACAGGAAGTGCCTGTCACAGCAAGTATTCAAGAGCCTTTTGATGAAACTATTTCAAAGTCGCATCAAAAAATACAAATGCAATTGGATGTTAAAAGAATCCAACTGCAACAACCAGAATTACTACATGTTGCTGTTCTGCAAAATACAAGGTATCATGACATCTTAATTTCAAATGCACCTAGCTTTATAAGAGGAAATCAGTTGGAGTATAACGCAGACAGGGATTTTGTTTTTCCTGCAGGCAAAGAATCTAGGTGGCTTGACCTACAAAATTTAAGGTTCAAAACAGACCGAATCGCTGCCATCCAACAACTAGGTTATGGTTCAAGGATCATTATAAAGCCAGATCAGTCGAGGGCGACCATCCCTTATTTTACATTTAGAGACTTGAATGGTCAATATATGATTAGTAATACTGAATTAATCCGTTCCGAGGATCAGAATGATTATGCCCAAGTGTTGTTTACCTATTTACCCAAAAATGGGGTAGCATATGAAGGGAAATCATTGTATCTATCGGGCGCCCTTACAGGAAATGTATTGGATACCAATGCCCGTATGCAATGGAATAGCTCAGATAAAGTGTATGAAAAATGGCTGAACTTAAAACAGGGATATTATAGTTATAATTATATCCTTAGGTCCGACCAATCACCCAATCCAATGCATGATTTTATGTGGACAGAAGGGGATCATTGGGAGACCGAAAATAGCTATACCATATTTGTTTATTATAGGGCTCCTGGTAGTAGGTATGACCAAATTATTGGGTATATCCCCCTTAATTCCATCCAAAATTGGTAGGAAAACCAATCTGTTTTTACTACCTTCGCACCGGCAGGTCTTACACGACCAGCTCCTGCTGAACCTCCCCAGGGTAGGAATACAGCAAGGATAGGCGGTTGAGCGGTGCGATGTGAGTAGCCTGCCACTTTTT
>CAIZLI010000230.1 GCA_903933765.1 uncultured Bacteroidota bacterium | reverse complement strand
TGCGCGTTAAATCAACAGCCTACCTATAATATAATTGGGATGACAAAACTCTAGTATAAAACTTGCAACTAAGAAGTAACTAAATCGCAGTCAAATACTTTTTCGAAATGAAATTTAATCTTTTGCTTCACTTCATTATAATCCACTTTCCTACCTAATTCTTTTTCTAATGAGGTGACTGCCTTACCTTGAATACCACAGGGTACAATGTATTCAAAATGCGATAAGTCCGTATTAACATTTAACGCAAAACCATGCATCGTAATCCAACGACTACATTTAATACCCATGGCACAAATTTTTCTTGCCATAAAAGGATCTTCCGGCGAAAGCCATACGCCTGTTTCGCCTGCACTTCTATCTCCCTTTAGTCCATATTCAGCGAGTACTTTGATAATTACCTCCTCTAAACTGCGCAAATACCAACCTAAATCGGTTGTAAACTTATCTAAATCTAATATCGGATACCCCACTACCTGTTGCAAACCATGATAAGTGATATCACCCCCACGATTGATATGATAAAATTCGATGCCTAAATTTTGTAATTGCTCCTCGGAAACCAATACATGCTCCCTTTTGCCGCTTTTACCTAATGTAAATACTGGCGGATGCTCCACCATTAACAAACGATGTTCCGTATTCGCTTGATTGGCTGGCAGATCATTTGCCCGATGCATTGATTTAATTTGGGTGTTTTTTAATAACAACTCCTCCTGATAATCCCAGGTTGGTTTATAGGATTTTACCCCTAAATCTTCAAAAAACACTTTTTGACGCATAAGACAAAGTTACAAACTAAGCCGCAATATCCTACTTTTGCATCATGTCAGAAGAAATAGAAATAGTTGGTGAGGAACAAAATGAATCCATTTACGAAAAACTCGTATTTAATATTGACAAGGGTCAGGAGCCAACGCGTATTGACAAATGGCTGCAAAGTCATATTGAAGGAATCACGCGTAATAAAATACAAAATGGTATTGAGGGTGGCTTTTTAACCGTGAATGGCAAAGTAGTCAAAAGCAATTACAAAACAAGGCCAGGCGACGAGGTGGTGTATATGAGTTATATTAATCCTGATTATACCGAGCTAAAGCCGGAAGCCATGGATTTGAATATTGTGTATGAAGATGAAGCAGTCATGGTCATCAACAAACCTGCAAATATGGTGGTTCACCCTGGTATTGGAAACTATACCGGTACTTTATTGAATGGCGTGGCACATCACTTACTTTCAAAGAATCCAACTTTAAGCGAAGATGTTTTGCCTCGATTTGGTTTGGTTCACCGTATAGATAAAAATACGACAGGGCTTATTGTACTTGCCAAAACACCAGAAGCTGCCTCACATTTAGCGAAACAATTTTTCAACCATACGGTGGAACGAAAATACATGGCCTTGGTTTGGGGTAATGTTGCGTCCGAAGAGGGAACCATTGAGGCGCACATCGCTAGACACAAACAAAATAGAAAAATGTTTGACGCTTATCCTGAAGGTGAAATAGGCAAACATGCCATTACGCATTATAAGTTATTAGAAAGCTATAATTATGTTTCATTGGTATCTTGTATTTTAGAAACTGGAAGAACCCATCAGATTAGGGTGCACATGAAACATATTGGTCATACTTTATTCAATGATTGGGAATATGGTGGAGATAAAATATTAAAAGGTACCATTTATACC
>CAIZLI010000229.1 GCA_903933765.1 uncultured Bacteroidota bacterium | reverse complement strand
TTAATACCAATTGCTTTCCACTTTGATGTAAATGGTTGAAGATGGCAAAGAAGGCGTCTTGAGATTTTTCTGCTCTGTTGAAAAACTGAACATCGTCAATAATTAAAACATCTATTAACTGATAAAAATGTATAAAATCGTTGATGGCATTATTACGACTATGGTCTTGGAACTGATTGATGAATTTCTCAGAACTTACATACAAAACCACTTTGTTTGGATGGATGCGTTTTACATCGTTTCCAATAGCTTGCGCCAAATGTGTTTTTCCTAGTCCTACCCCACCATAAATCACCAATGGGTTGAATGAATTAGCACCCGGCTTTTCAGCTACTGTTTTACCAGCACGGCGCGCAACCCTATTACAGTCTCCCTCTATGAATGAATCGAATGTATAATTATGATTTAACTGAGGATCAATCTGCATTTTCTTTAACCCTGGAATCACAAAAGGATTCTTCACTGGGCTATCAATCACCAACGGGAAATTCATCTCGTTGTTATTGTATGTTTTCATGCCACTTGCTGGCAAATCCATTGAGCCTTTATTCTTAGAACCATTGGCACCACTATCTACCATGATACGGTACTCTAATCTAGCATCCTTACCAAGCTCACGCTTGAGCGTCTTTGCTAATAGGTTAACGTAATGTTCTTCGATGTATTCGTAAAAGAATTGACTAGGCACCTGGATCATTAAGACCTGGTCTTTTAATTCAACAGGCTGTATTGGCTCGAACCAAGTCTTGTAATGCTGCCATTCAACAATATCCTTGATGATCTTTAAACAATTTGCCCATATTAAATCTGCACTATTCGCCATTTCTTAATTCTAAACCTTTAAACGTTAATAAGTATTGTTTCTTCCTCTCTCTAGACTTACCTCTAGTAAACCGGTATGCGAATATGGACTCTTTATGTTGAAAAAAAAACTTTTTTTTTTGGTTTTTTTTACATGTAGCATAAATGCCAATAAATAGGGGCTTCTCTCGACTCAGTCAGGCGTTCAAGTTATATACTTTTTCTTAAAAAAGGGTATTTTATCCACTTATTTTTTTTCTGAGACGATAAATAAAATAGGCCTATTTTTTGGCCAGAAATTGTTTTAATTAAGCCCCAAAGAGTTATGGGCAATAATCGCTACCTTTATAGCTATAAATTATACTATGAGCTACGAATTAATCGGCAAATTGATTGCTAAATACGAGACAATCCAAAGAAAAGAGACCTTTAAAACAAGAGAATTTGTGGTTGAGAAGTCGGAAGACATCAACGGCAAAACCATTACCAATTATGTGAAATTTCAATGTGTGCAAGACAGAACTGCTATGCCCGACCGTTTCAATATTGGGGATACAGTGAAAGTATTGTTTAATATCAAGGGTTCCAAGTGGAACAAGGACGGAAAAGACAATTATATTACCAATTTAGACGCTTGGAGAATGGAAGCAGTTGCCCTTGGTGGTAATGAAGCACCTTCTGACGCTGGCGCCTATTTTGATATGCCTGCTGGCGATCCAGCTGAGGGCAGCGACGACTTGCCTTTCTAAATACAAGGTGGTCAATTGATACGCCTCGAACCGCATTTTTTTAGGATAAACACCTAACCCCTATGCAATCAACGATACAACTAAGAATTAGTCCAGCCGACGCAGCCAATGCGTCGGTTTTATTAGCAGCTATAGCCCAAAATCTTGGCCGCTCAAGTAGCCAAATCAATGGCTATCATATTTTGAAGCAATCCATCGACGCCAGAAGCCGTCAACAAGTATGGATCAACCTCAGCCTTCAGGTATTTATAGATGAACCCGTTTCGGACCGAGAGATTGAACCCTACCTCTTCCCCGTCCTCCCAAAAAATGCAAAAGAAGTCCATATTATTGGTGCTGGCCCTGCCGGTTTATTCGCAGCCCTAGAATGCATTCAATTAGGCCTTAAGCCAATTGTCATTGAAAGGGGGAAGGATGTGCGCAGTAGACGTAGAGACCTGGCTAAATTAAATAAAGAAGGCATTGTGGATCCCGAAAGCAATTATTGCTATGGAGAAGGAGGCGCTGGCACTTATAGTGATGGTAAATTATACACTAGAAGTAATAAGAGAGGCAGTATTGATAAGATCTTACGCCTATTTTATCAGTTTGGCGCAGACGAGACTGTTTTATACCAAGCCCATCCGCATATTGGTACCAATAAACTACCTCAAATTATCACTGCCATGCGCCTTCAAATTGAAGCTGCTGGCGGTCAGGTGTTGTTTGAAAAAAAATTAGTGGATTTTGATATCGAAAAAGGGGAAATCAAACGTATTCATTTTGCAGATGGGGATAGCTTCCAAGTGGAGGCCTTGCTTTTAGCAACTGGTCATTCTGCTCGTGATATTTTTGAATTGTTTCATCAAAAGAAAGTGCTGATTGAATCAAAACCTTTTGCTTTAGGGGTGCGCGTGGAGCATCCTCAACAAGTGATTGATCAAATACAATACCATTGCTTAACAAGAGACCCTAACTTACCTCCAGCAGCATACAGTTTGGTGGAGCAAGTGAACGATCGAGGGGTGTTTAGTTTTTGTATGTGTCCCGGTGGTATCATTGCCCCTGCAGCCACTTCGCCTGGAGAAATTGTGGTGAATGGATGGAGCCCAAGTAAAAGAAACAATCCTTATGCCAATAGTGGCATGGTAGTTCAAATAGATTTGCCAACTGCTGCACAATTTTTAAAGCAGGCCACTAAAAAGGAAGTGGATTTAAATCATCCTCTTTTATTATTGGAATTTCAACAATATGTCGAACAGCAAGCATTTAAAAGTGGAGGCGGATTACAAGTAGCCCCTGCAGCTAGACTGGTTGATTTTTGTACGCATAAATTATCCAATGACCTGCCTGATGCAAGTTATCTTCCTGGCTTACATGCTGCCGACTTAACTGATGTGTTACCAAAATTTGTGCACGAGACTTTACAAAATGGATTCATTGCATTTGGTAAAAAGATGAAGGGCTACTATACCAATGATGCGATTGTTGTAGCTACAGAAAGCAGGACTTCTTCGCCTGTAAGGATACCAAGAGATGCAGAAAGTTGTCAGCATCCACAAATTAAAAATTTATACCCATGTGGCGAGGGCGCTGGTTATGCGGGCGGAATCGTAAGCGCCGCAATGGATGGCCAGAAACTAGCACAAAGCATTGCGGCGCAATTGAAATAAAAATATTTTTATTAATCTTCTGG
>CAIZLI010000228.1 GCA_903933765.1 uncultured Bacteroidota bacterium | reverse complement strand
TGGAATATGTTTTGGCACTTACAATGTATTTGTTCGTAAAAAACCAATTGGTATTTCTAACAATAGCTTTTTACTTGTGCTTTTTTCGATTGGTACTATTTTATTGTGCCCATTCGCAATTTATGAAATGAATTATATCCAACCAGTTCTTTTTAACAAACAACTTTTGTTGATTATTTTATACTTAGGAATCGGCAACTCAACTATTGCCTATTTGTTGTGGAATAATGCTATTCAAAGAATGGGATCTGCAAAGACTGCCTTATTTGGTACTTTAATTCCATTTCTGAGTTCTATTGAAGCACTATTTGTTCTGAATGAACAATTTAATTTTTTTCAAATCATTAGTGGTGTGATTATTGTCTCTGGAATTGTGATCAACACCTGGCCATCTAAAATAAAACATGGAACTTAGCACGATCATTTTACTTTGTTTGATTGCCTTTTTAGCAGGCTATGTGGACGCTGTAGTGGGCGGCGGCGGCTTAATACAAGTTCCAGCGGGACTGATTCTGATGCCAACACAAGCAGTATCTACCATCATTGGCACACTTAAAGTACCCTCTTTTATTGGGACATGTTTTGCAACCTATCAATATTTACAAAGAGTTAAGATTCCACTATTAAGGATACTACTTTTTACAAGCATCGCATTCATTGCCGCTTTCTCTGGTTCTCTATTGCTCACCAGAATGAGTAACCAATTCATGAAACCAGTGATCTTCTTTGTATTACTTGTAATGGCAATTTATACATTTACAAAAAAAGACCTTGGTCAATCTTTGCAAAAAGAGGATATAAAGTATGCTACACTCAAAGGCGTAATGATTTGTCTTTTCATTGGATTTTATGACGGCTTTATTGGTCCTGGTGCTGGAAGTTTATTTGTATTAGCATTTATTTCCATTTTGGGATACGACTTCTTACATGCCAGTGCCCATGCAAAAATTGTAAACCTTTCTACCAATCTCGGCTCCTTGATCTTATTCATAGGCAAGGGCGTGATTCTTTGGCCGGTAGCCATCCCAATGTCTATCTGTAATGCCACTGGTGGATTTTTTGGTTCTAGAATGGCTTTAAAGAAGGGCAATCAATTTATTCGTAAAATTTTCTTAATAGTGATCGTAGCCACCTTGCTTAGATTGGGATATGATGTTTTTTTGCATTAATTTTAAACTATGCAATTGAGTTTTGAACAAGAAAAGAATATTAAAGCTGCCGTCTATACAGGACTAATCTGTTTTGGACTATCACTTATCTTTTTTGTATTCAAATTTCAGGAACCTACACCTACAGTGGTTCCCCCATTGCCAGAATATATGGAAGTGAATTTAGGCAATAGCAATACAGGTGCTGGAGCAATCCCTCCTAAGAGCAAAGCTGCACCTGCCCCAGAACAAGGCTCCACAAGAAGATCCGCTAAAGTTGCAGCTAGTAATTCTGCAAAAGTTAATACAGTTTCCAACGATCCAAACGACGAAGCGATTCGTTCTGGCAAAGTAAAAACAAATGCAAAAAATAATCCAGTTCCTATTCCTTCTAAGCCAAAAGCCTTAATGGGAAAATATGCTGGTGGTAATGGCGCTGGTGGAAACAATCAAGACAGTTACAATGCAGTGAAGGACCAAGGCATTGCAGGTGGCAAAGGCGATCAAGGTGTCGCCAATGGCTCTATCGATGGTAAAGCCTATACTGGTAGTGGCGGACCTTTTGTAACTAAGGGTGACCGCAGGGTTACAAAAACCTATTCATTCAATGGAGACGTGCCTCCTGCAACCATTTACGCAGAAATAGAAGTGAATCCAAATGGTGTTGGAAGGTTTATTCAAATTTCAAGAGGCTCCTCCTCCAATGACTCAAAATACAAAAGAGCGATTGTGGAATACTTGACAAAAATTAATTTCAATTCGGCTGATCATAGTTCAATTGTGACGGTGAAATTCAAATTCGATCTTCAATAAGCCACCCAATTTGTATGCGGTATCAAGAAACGATTGACTATTTATATACTAGACTCCCTATGTTTAGTAGGATTGGTGCTGCTGCAATCAAACCGAATTTAGACAATACCATTGCGATTTGTAAATTTCTTGGACATCCAGAAAAGAAATTCAAAACCATTCATATTGCTGGCACCAATGGTAAAGGCTCTACGAGTCATATGCTTGCATCCATCTTTCAAGAAGCTGGCTATAAAACCGGATTGTATACTTCACCTCATCTTTATGATTTTAGGGAGCGTATCAAAGTCAATGGTCAAATGTGTCCTCAAGATTTTGTGATTGACTTTACCAATAAAATAAAACCTTGTATTGAAAAAATAGAACCCTCTTTTTTTGAAATCACAGTAGGCATGGCTTTCGATTATTTTGCAGAAGAAAAAGTGGATATCGCAATCATTGAAACAGGCTTAGGAGGCAGGTTAGATAGCACGAATATAATTAGTCCAGAACTATCCATTATTACCAATATTGGTTACGATCATATGGCTTTGCTTGGGAATACTTTGGAAGCCATTGCATCTGAGAAAGCCGGGATCATTAAATTAGATACCCCAGTTGTCATTGGCGTTACAGATCCTGCTACAAAAAATGTTTTTGAGGACAAAGCAAATATAGAAAATGCCCCAATTTATTTTGCAGAAGATTTTATTGAATTTAAAAGCTTCCAAAACAATTGGCAAAATGCTTTATTTGAATTCAATCAACCCCTTATTCATTTATTAGACGCTCCCCTTTTCCCAAAAAACTTTACCATCACCTGCGACCTTCCAGCAAAATACCAAGCTAAAAATTTAAAAGCAATATTGGTGGCAACGCAATTACTTTCAACGATGGGCTGGAAATTAACAGCGAGTAAAGTATTAAAAGCATTGTCACAGGTTAAAAATAACAATGGCTTAATGGGCAGATGGGAATGCATTCAAGATAGTCCAAGAGTGATATTAGATGTAGCGCATAACGAACATGGTATACATGCATTACTAGAACAATTGGCTTCCTTGCATTATCCACAATTACATATTGTTACAGGCATGGTGAAGGACAAAGATGTACAAGCTGTACTTGAATTACTTCCTAAAAATGCAATGTATTATTTCACACAATCACATATTCCAAGGGCATTACCAGTAGATGAATTAGCCGTTCAAGCAAAAGCCATTGGTTTGAACGGAACTAGTTTTGAAGATGTAAATATCGCTTTAGATACTGCCATAAAAAATGCCAACCAGCAAGACTTGATTCTTGTGATTGGCAGTGTATTTTTAGTCGCTGAAGTAGACAGAACTAATTTTTCATAAAGCTACCATCCTTTATTGGCTCTTAAAGTGGTGATATGGGCTACATGATGTTTACCATGCCATGCATAGATGGCAAACAAATCCCATAAACTTACTTCGGCATTTCTTCCAGGATGAAATAATTTTCTTTGCCATTGTTCTTCTGTTAAACTCGCTAATAAATTAGCCCATCTTTCATGCAATGCATGTAACAAAGTCATAGAATAATTGATGGGTGTATCCAAAGCATCTGCCGTAGACACCCACTTATTTTCATCATATGCTTTTATCGTTGGTACTTCTTCGGTCAGTCCTAGTTTAAATCTTGCAAAGGCATTCATATGGCTGTCTGCAATATGATGCACTAATTGTTGAACTGTCCAACCGCCATCTCTATAAGGGGTGTCTAAATGAACTTTATCCAAATTCAATACGGCCATCTCGACATCTTTTGGTAAATGTCTAATCGCATTGATCCACTCATTTTTAGTGGCTTCTGAATAAGGTTTCAATTCATACTTTCCAATGGGGTACCTAGGATCTGTTGTCATACGTTTCTATTTATGCTTCTCTTAATTGTTTTCCTGTCATATGGATAAATACATCTTCCAAATTGGCCTTCTTCACTTCTTTTACTTTTTCAAATCCACTCTCCACCAATTCGTCAATCAATTGATTCGGTGAATTGATGCCAATTATTTTACCACTATCAATGATGGCCACTCTATCACATAATACTTCTGCTTCGTCCATATAGTGTGTGGTGATGATGACAGTGGTGCCATTGTTTCTGATTTCTAGAATCAGATCCCAAAGATTACGTCTTGCTTGAGGATCGAGACCTGTCGTAGGTTCATCTAAAAAAATTATTTTT
>CAIZLI010000227.1 GCA_903933765.1 uncultured Bacteroidota bacterium | reverse complement strand
CAGAAAATTTGTGAGTCTTTAGGCTATTCATATTTTAGCCTCTCTAATTGCTTTTTAATTTCTTTGCTCAGTTCCTGAGATTCAGCAAACATCTTATCCAAATTCTTACTAAAGCTTCCCATCTTGGCATCGAATTCTTGTTTGGTAATGTCAACATATTCAATCTTCACATCAAAATATTGACCAGCACTTAAAGAGTAATTTTTGGCTTTAATTTCGTCATAAGAAATCGCTACAGAAAAATCCTCAATCGCTTCTTTTGCATTGAAAGTATTGATGATCTTATTTTCTTCATCTTCGCGCAAAATAGTTTTTTGATTTTTCCCTTCTTTAACAGTTTCACCAAGTTTTGAAGCATCGATTAAAACAACATTTTCTTTGTTGCTCTTATCGATAAAGATAATCGAAACATTAGTGCCAGTGGTTGCAAAAATGTTGCTTGGCATCGAAACAACACCTGCAAGCATTTTTTCATCAATTAATTTTTCACGAATTTTTCTCTCAATGCCGCTTTGAGCAGTTATAAAGCCAGTTGGAACGACAACTGCCGCTTTACCTTTTGCCGTTAAAGAGAAGATGATATGCTGAATAAAAAGCAGGTAAATTGCCATTTTATCCTTATCCTTATTTGGAACTTTAGGAATTCCGGCAAAAAAACGCTCTTTATTTTCTTTCCTGTCCAAGCAGTTTCTGTCGTTACTGAAATCTAATTTGAATGGCGGATTGGAAACTATGTAATCAAAATGCTTTAAATTGGCTCCATCTTTATGATAAGGGTGAAGCATGGTATCACCCTGAATAATATTTTGAATTGAGTGAACCAGGTTGTTTAAAACCAGATTTAAGCGCAACAAACTTGATGATTTCTGAAAAAACACTTCAACTACTTTTTCAATTAGCAAATGAATGTGGTTTAGATAAAGCGATTGAAGCACAGTTTTCTGGAAAAGCAATTAATGAAACCGAAAACAGGGCTGTATTACATACTGCATTAAGAAATTTTAGCGGTCAACCAGTTGTAATAGATGGCAAGGATGTGATGCCAGGCATTCAGAAAGTGTTACAACAAATGAAAACATTTTGTAACAAAATTCACCAGGGCGAACACAAAGGATATACAGGAAAAAAAATCACAACCATTGTCAATATTGGTATTGGCGGAAGTGATTTGGGGCCAGTGATGGTGACTGAAGCTTTGAAACCATATTGGGTAAATGGGATACAAACTTATTTTGTAAGTAATGTAGATGGAACGCATATCGCTGAAACTTTAAAGAAAGTAAATGCAGAAGAAACTTTGTTTTTAATTGCTTCTAAAACATTCACTACACAAGAAACCATGACCAATGCCCATACTGCAAGATCTTGGTTTTTAGAACATGCAAAAGAAGAAACTCATATTGCAACACATTTTATTGCTTTAAGTACCAACGAAAAATTAGTGAACACATTTGGCATTGATAGTCAAAATATGTTTGAATTCTGGGACTGGGTTGGTGGTCGCTATTCTTTATGGAGTGCGATTGGAATGTCAATTGCTTTAACCATTGGATACAACAATTTTGAGGCTTTATTAAAAGGTGCATACGAAGCTGATGTACATTTTAAAACAACGCCTTTCGAAAAAAACATGCCCGTGATTATGGCCTTATTAGGCATTTGGTATACCAATTTTTTTGGCGCTCAGAGCGAAGCCATCCTCCCTTACGACCAATACTTACACCGATTTGCCGCCTATTTCCAACAAGGTAATATGGAGAGCAATGGTAAATATGTAGACCGCAATGGCACCACTGTCAATTATGCAACTGGTCCTGTGATTTGGGGCGAGCCAGGTACCAATGGACAACATGCATTTTATCAATTGATCCATCAAGGTACTTTAGTGATCCCATGTGATTTTATTGCTCCAGCAAAAAGCCATAATCCAATTGGCGATCATCATGATAAATTATTGAGTAATTATTTTGCTCAGACCGAAGCATTATTGAATGGTAAGTCTGAAAAAATAGTTAAGGAAGAATTAAAAACATCAGGAAAATCAGAAGCTGAAATTGAATCCTTAGCACCATTCAAAGTATTTGCGGGTAATAAACCAACCAATTCTTTCTTAATAGAAAAAATTACACCACATACATTAGGATTCTTAATTGCATTGTATGAACAAAAGATTTTTACGCAGGGCGTGATTTGGAATATTTATAGTTTTGATCAATGGGGTGTTGAATTAGGTAAACAATTAGCCAATCAGATTTTACCGGAATTAAATCACAATGAACCTGTAACGGGACATGATAGTTCGACCAATGGATTAATTAATCAATACAAACAATGGAAAGCATTAGATTAATTGAACCAAAAGACAATGTGGCTTTAGCAGCAGTGATTCGTGCTGCCTTAACAGAATTTGGTGCCAATAAACCTGGAACTGTTTATTATGATCCAACTACAGACCATTTATTTGAATTGTTTCAAACTGAAGGCTCGGTTTATTATGTAGCAGAAATAGAAGGCAGCCTTGTTGGTGGATGTGGGATATTCCCTACCGAAGGATTGCCTGATGGTACCTGTGAATTAGTGAAATTATATTTAGCGCCATCTGCAAGAGGAACAGGATTAGGAAAAGCATTGATGCTAAAAGCAATGGCTTGGGCAAAAAAAAATGGATATACGCAAGTGTATCTTGAAACAATGCCAGAACTATCTTATGCCGTTACGATGTATGAAAAATTGGGCTACAATAGATTGACAAAATCATTGGGCAATTCTGGTCATGATGGTTGTAGTATCTGGATGCTAAAAACATTGTAAGCATCCTATCTTCATTTTTTAAATTACCATTTATCTACTTCCTCCGTACTTAAATTATCGCCGCTTGTTTCAGGTGCAATTGTAGGTTCAGTAACTTCAGGTGCTATTGTTGGTGCTGGAGTTTCAGGCACAACTGAAGGCTGAACTTCATCTACAATTGATGTTGAAGCTACAGGATAATTGTTTGGATATTGTGGTGGATTTTCTGGGTCAAACTCATGGTTGAATGCATCAAAATCAAAATCCGGCATTAATTCAGTTTTCACATAATCTAAAGCTTCAGTTAAAGCTTTTATAAACTTATTAAAATCTTCCTTGTATAAGAATATTTTAGAACGATCGTATCCATTATCATCAAAACGTTTTCTGCTTTCTGTAATGGTTAAGAAATAATCATTGCCCTTAGTGGCTCTCACATCAAAGAAATAAGTTCTTCTTTTTCCTGCACGAATTTTTGAACTAAATACACTTTCAATCTTTTTGTCGTTGTTTTCGTATTCCACATTATCAATTTTAGTTAAGAAAAATCTATAGCTAAAATAT
>CAIZLI010000226.1 GCA_903933765.1 uncultured Bacteroidota bacterium | reverse complement strand
TATCAGAGATGAAATCAATAAACGCAATGAACCAAAGCAGCCTTAGGATGATTCAATTTCCCAACTGCAAAATCAACCTTGGTCTTTCTATCCTTGCAAAAAGAGCAGATGGCTACCATGAACTTGAAACAGTCTTCTATCCTATCGCTATTTCAGATGCTTTAGAAATTTTACCTGCTGACAATCTTACATTAACACAAACAGGCATTACAGTTCCGGGAGACCCATCTCAAAACCTTTGTTTGAAAGCCTACCATTTACTTAAAAAAGATTTCCCTCAACTGCCCGAAGTAAAAATGCATTTGCAAAAAAATATTCCAATGGGTGCGGGATTGGGTGGCGGATCAAGTGATGGCACTTCGGCCTTACTCATTTTAAATCACCAGTTCTCATTGGGCTTGAATGAGCATCAATTAATTGATTACGCAAGTCAACTTGGAAGTGATTGCCCATTCTTCGTTTACAATAAAGCATGTCATGCAACAGGAAGAGGTGAAATTTTAAATCCAATTGAATTAGACTTATCCAACTACCAATTTTTGTTAGTGCACCCAGGTAAACATATTTCTACTGCATGGGCATTTCAACAATTGACTCCAAATACAAAATCTGAAAGCATTCAATCCATCATTCAAAAACCTATAACCAAATGGAAGGATTTATTGATCAATGATTTTGAAGTCCCTGTCTTTAAAGCCGAGCCAACCCTACATTCAATTAAAGAACAGCTTTATCAATTAGGTGCAATTTACGCCAGCATGAGTGGGTCAGGAAGTTCATTATTTGGCATCTTTCCAAAGCATCATTTTAATAACACTCCTTCCATTGAGCATGCATTGCGCATTGACTTAATATAGATTTTCAAATCAAACGGGCCTTTTTTATTATATTAGTGGCTATGATGAAAAGAATTGTTCGCCCTTTCCAAATTTTATATTGCATTTACGCCTTATGCATATTTGCATGCTTGACAATCATATCGCTATTTGCAATGATTTTCATATTGCCATTGGGTTACAAATATTTAACCATCGGCATCTATAAAATTGGTCGCTATTTTTCTAAAACATTGTACCTATTCATAGGCATGCGTCATCAAGAAATTTACGAGGGGATCCATCATTTTAATAAAGCACATGTCTTTGTTGGCAATCATAATTCCTACATGGATATCCCCCCAATTGTTCAATTGAAACATCAACCCATCAAACCCTTGGGGAAATTTGAATCTTCGAAAATTCCACTATTCGGTTTATTCTATAGACATATCGTGATTATGGTAGATCGATCCAACCCCGAAAAAAGAGCACAAAGTCTTAAGAATTTAAAAGCCGCTTTAAAAAATAAAATTTCAATTTTTATTTTTCCAGAAGGCACATTTAGTATGACCGACGAAAAACCATTAAAGGATTTTTACAATGGCGCTTTTAAATTAGCGATTGAAATGCAGGTGCCAATACAACCCGTTTTAATGGTTGATTCAGTTGACAGAATGCATTTTAGCAGCATTTTTAGCCTTAGCCCAGGCCTCTGTCGCGTCGTCTATTTGCCGACTGTTTATGTGGATAATTATAGCCTCGATGACCTTGAAATCTTGAAGCAACAAGTACACCAAATGATGGATGACGGCTTAAGAAGATATCGCAAGTATCCAGCTTCTTAATGTATTTTTGTAGCCCGATATGTACGCCGAAATCATCATACC
>CAIZLI010000225.1 GCA_903933765.1 uncultured Bacteroidota bacterium | reverse complement strand
GATCATGGTAGCCATCTGCTCTTTTTGCAAGGATAGAAAGACCAAGGTTGATTGTGCAGTTGGGAAATTGAATCATCCTAAGGCTGCTTTGGTTCATTGCTTTTATTGATTTCATCTCTGATATCAATGGCGCGGATATAATCTTCTTGTTCTAATACTTCAGTTAGTAATTGATTTAATTCTGCTAATGAAAGTTTAGCTAAATCACTTCGCTCAGTGGTCTTAGTAATGGTTGCAGGCATATCCACTTTATCTGTTTTTTCATTGGTTAATCCAGCTTGATCCAGGATGTGTTCGTACACATAAACAGGACAACCAAAACGAACCGCTAAAGCCAATGCGTCGCTTGTTCTACTATCAATTTCTATGGTATCATTTGAATTGTAGCAAACCAATTTAGAATAGAAAATCCCTTCTTGTAAATCGCAGATATACACTTCCTGTAATTGAAGGTTGAATGCAGTCATGAAATTTTTCATCAAATCGTGCGTCAAGGGCCTCGAAGGGTGCATGTTTTCCAATGCAACTGCAATTGCCTGCGCCTCGAACCCACCAATCACAATAGGTAAACGTCTCAACCCATTCACTTCTCCTAAAATAACCGCATAGGAATTCGATTGGGTGATACTATGTGATAGCGCTACAATTTCTAGTTCAATTTTTTGCATAAGATAATTTGCCTTACAAAGTTAAAGCAAAAAAGCATTGATTTGAATTAGGCCTTTGATTTTTGTATAGCAGCTGTCAGGGCCGGTAAGACTTCAAATGCGTCCCCAACAATACCATAATCAGCAGCTTTAAAGAAAGGTGCTTCTGGGTCTTTATTGATGACTACAATTGTTTTACTTCTGTTCACCCCAGCAAGGTGCTGAATGGCGCCAGAAATCCCCACAGCGATATATAAATTAGGTGCCACTTGAACCCCTGTTTGACCCACATGTTCATGGTGTGGTCTCCAATCTGAATCGGATACAGGACGGCTACAAGCGGTTGCAGCGCCTAATACTTTTGCAAGATCTTCAATGATACCCCAGTTTTCTGGTCCTTTTAATCCACGACCTCCACTCACTACAATATTGGCTTCCGTCAATGGGATTTCACCATCTACTTTATGTGTAGCAGTCACTTTAATAGAAGCTGCAGGAATCGCAATAGACAATGCTCCCACAGTGCATGTGCCTTCTTGCATATGAATACCAAAACAATTTTGGTTGATAGAAATCACTTTAATTGGCGTATCGATATTGATTTGCGCAAATGCTTTTCCAGAGAAAACAGTTTTAGTCACGGTAAACCCATTGCTCGTATCTGGTAAGCTATTCGCACCAGTCACAATACCCGCATGTATTTTTACAGCAACAGATGGGGCAATCGCTTTCCCATTTAAATTATGGGCAAAAACAAGTACAGAAGCATTGGTTGCTTTAGCAGCATCTGTTAAAACTTGCGTGAACACTTTAGCATCAAATTGATTTAAACTCGCATCAGTTACTTGATGTAATTTTTGTAAGCCATATTTACCTAAGCTTACTAAATCATCTGTCACTGTGCCAAGTAAAATGCCTTCTGCAGATACACCTAATTGTTTTGCAAGGGCAGCGCCATAAGAAATGGCTTCTAGGGAAGATTTTTTTATTTGTTGTTCTGCTTGATCAATATATATAAGTACCATTTTTTTCGATTTGAATTGT
>CAIZLI010000224.1 GCA_903933765.1 uncultured Bacteroidota bacterium | reverse complement strand
GCCTCTTTCATTTTGCGTTCCCGATTGTTTAAATTGATCATTTCAATCTCCGCACCCACTAAATCAATGTGCGATGGAATGATATCTAAAAAGGGAATCTCGGTAGGCAAAATACTTTCCTGTACACTGGAAAGACCCACCATACATTCGTAAATGCTATTCTTCACTTCCTTCGGATTAAAACCAAGACCAGAAGTTGAATTCGCCTGTGGATCTGCATCTATCAACAAAGTCTTAAACTCAAAAGCAGCTAAACTAGCAGCTAAATTGATAGCTGTTGTTGTTTTCCCTACTCCTCCTTTTTGATTTGCAATAGCGATAGTTTTGCCCATAGGATGATTAACAAAATGAATTGACAATATTACAAAAAAGGTTTCACATCTATCTCGAAATTAAATTACATTCTTGTATCTTGTCATCAAAATTTCATCAAACCTATATGGAAGCAACTAGTACCTCACACCCGAAAGGGCTCTATTTTCTTTATTCCACGGAGATGTGGGAGCGTTTCAATTTCTATGGAATGCGTGCCATACTATCCTTATTTTTAGTTAGTGCATTATCATTCAAACAAGATGAAGCAGCCATTCTTTATGGGGGATTTTTAGGTCTAAGTTATTTAACCCCCATGCTGGGCGGCTATATTTCAGACCGCTACATTGGCAATCGAAATAGTATTGTCTGGGGTGGTTTCGGCATGGCGATTGGTCAACTGCTCTTATTTAGTTCTGCCAGTACATTTGCAACAGATATTCCGTTAGCTACGAACCTCATGTGGGGAGGATTAGTGTTTTTGATTTTTGGCAATGGCTTCTTTAAACCCAATATTTCCTCCATGGTCGGTCAATTGTATGAAAAAGGGGATAACCGCCTGGACGCAGCCTTCACCATCTTCTATATGGGTATTAACACGGGTGCAATGCTGGGTATGCTGATTTGTCCTTGGTTAGGGGATGTAAAAGTAGATGGCGTTAGAGTAATTGAAGCGTTCAAATGGGGTTTTTTAGCCGCAGGAGTTGCGATGCTCATAGGAACCTTATCATTTTTTATTTTTAAAAGTGTTTTTCTAAAAGCACCGGATGGCAGTGACATCGGTTTAGCCCCTACATTTAGCGATGTAAAAAGCGCCGAAAAAGAAACAGAAAAAGCGGAGTTTTCAACTCAATCGATCATTATAACGTGTATTTTGTTTGTTGGCCTTATTATAGGATTTCACTATTTATTCATCACCGAAGTAGCTAATCCCATCAAAGACTGGATTTACCCTGTCATTTACTCTGCAGGAATCAGCCTTGCCTTCTTAATTATGAGTGACAAAACCTTAACTAAGATTGAGAGAGATCGTATTTGGGTGATGTATTTTGTGGCCTTTTTTGTGATTTTCTTTTGGGCAGCCTATGAGCAGGCCGGGTCTTCATTGACATTTATTGCAGATCAACAAACCGATTTAAATTTCTTTGGCATTCAATTGCCACCGAGTTCAGTTCAAAATGCGAATTCATTCTTTATCATCTTGTTGGCTTTCCCTTTCTCTTGGATCTGGATTCGACTATCTAAAAAAGGAATAGAACCCAATTCGCCTGGAAAACAAGCCATTGGACTTTTACTTTTAGCAGTGGGCTATTTGATCATTGCTATGAAGGTAAAAGACCTAGGTAATGAAAAATTAGGCGTCATTTGGCTGTTCATTATGTATTTATTCCATACAATGGGCGAACTATGTCTTTCACCAATTGGTTTATCCTTAGTTTCAAAATTGGCTCCTAAACG
>CAIZLI010000223.1 GCA_903933765.1 uncultured Bacteroidota bacterium | reverse complement strand
ATCCTTGTTCAGTCGCATCCATGTAGCCGCCAATTAATATTTTTGATTTTATTTTTTTTATTTGAATCTGATGTTGTAGATCAAATACGTAGGCATCAAAACGATTTGAATTAATCTGTCCCCTAAACTTTGTAGGATTGGAACTTGCTGCAATTAAGTATGCAGGATTTTGATCCATTGTATTGCCTCGATATAAAAGGTTCAATGTTGTTTTTTGTGTTGTATTCCATGCATAAGATAAATTTTGTCTTATACGAACCAAGTCCAATTTTCGATAAGTAAAGCTTTGTTGGGTACTGTAGTTTCTTGCCTCAAATTTTAAGCTATCCACCGTGCCAGTCATCTGACCATCGTAATGGATGTATTGCAGTTGTTGATACCCTGCCCACTTTTCTTTAAAAGTAAAATCTCTTTTAAGACTCAATGCTGTTTTGGTATAATCGCTGTATTCAAGTTGACCATTTTTTTGTCCAATTTGACTTAGGTTAATGGACAATCCAGATTGCTTCCCTGCTTTATTCCAAGCCAAATCAGTTTTTAAGAGGCCATTGTTATTGATATGATTGCTAATGGAAAGCTGATTACTTGTTGGTCTTGGTGCATGTATAAAATTGACCACTCCACCAATGGCTTCTGCTCCATACAAAGCCGAGGCAGGTCCCTTAATCACTTCAATTTGTTGAATGGCAGCTGTATTGATTTCAATGAGGGCATTGTTACTAAATAAACCACTTGTTCTAATGGGCAATCCATCTTCTAAATAGAGGTACAAGCCTTTCAAAGAAACAGGTTGTCTGATAGACATCATATGCTGCTCGTTTCCAATGGTTGGCATAAAGACCCCACTGACCTTATTTAATAAAAAATCTATTCTTACTGCTTTGGCTTCTTGAATCTGCTTTTGACCCAATACACTTATTGCAATGGGGGATTCAATTCGCTTCTCCTTTGATTTATTGGCTGTCACAATCACCGTTTGCAAACTACTATCAGATAATTGTAAAGTTTTTACTTGACTTAAGGCTAGAAGGGGTGTAGAAAGTAATAAATAAAGAAAAAATCTGAAATGAATTTGCATAGATGCAAATTTAGTAGTTAATTTATTCTAGATTTAACAATACCTCAAGATTTATTCATTTTAATGATTTCCAATATGAAATTTTTTACAATTACAACTACGCTCTTCCTTTTAGTCTTCTCTGCTCAGGCACAAGTATTGTCTGTAAAAGAACAAGCTGTCACTATCAACGAAGTATTGACAGATAGAATTGATAATTTATTACCTAAGTTAATGGATGAAGCCAAAATAGATTGTTGGCTCATTATTTCAAGAGAATACAATGAAGACCCTATTTTAAAAACCTTTTTACCTGCAGAATGGCTTTCTGCTAGAAGAACTACGATGCTTGTTTTTTATAGAGATAAAAAAAATGAAAGCATTCATAGTTATGCCATAGCAAGATACCAAGTAGGTAAAAGTATTCAAGCTGCATGGAATCCCGAAAAAGAGCCCAATCAATGGAAGGCACTTTCAAAGCTCATTGATAGTTTAAATCCTAGTCAAATTGCTTTAAATACCTCAAAAGATTACGGACATGCAGATGGCTTACATCTTACAGAATTCAACGAACTTAAAAATGCAATGACCCCTAGTCAATTAACAAAAGTAGTATCAGCAGAAAAATTAGGGGTTGCTTGGCTTGAGACAAGAACTGCAAAAGAAATGGCCTTCTTTCCAACCTTACTTTCAATCAGCCATCAAATCATCAAAGAAGGTTTTAGCAATCGAGTGATACAACCCAATAAAACAAGTACAAATGATTTGGTTTGGTGGTTTAGACAAAAAGTAAGCGATCTTGGCTTGTCAACTTGGTTTCATCCATCTGTAGAAATTCAAAGAAGGATAAGCAATGAAAAAGATGCTATTATTCGTCCAGGGGATCTATTGCATGTAGATTTTGGGATCAGCTATTTAAGACTTAATTCGGATGTGCAAGAACATGCTTATGTATTATTGCCAAATGAAACTTCAGCGCCTGCCGATTTAGTAGCCGCATTTAATAAGACCAATAGACTGCAAGATATTTTAACCTCCAATTTTAAAACTGGGAGAACCGGCAATGCAATACTAGCTGCTTCCATTCAACAAGCAAAAGCAGAAGGTATACAGCCAAGCATCTACACGCATCCAATTGGATTTCATGGTCATGCAGCAGGCACAACCATTGGTATGTGGGATATGCAACAAGGCGTTCCAGGTTCGGGTGATTATGCGATGCGTCCAAATACTTGCTATTCAATTGAACTCAATGCTACGCATACGATTTCGGGATGGAATAAACCTGTAAGAATAGCATTAGAACAAAATGGCTGTTATGATGGATCAAGTTTTGAATACCTTGATGGCCGTCAAAAAACAATACTTTTAATTCAATAAAAAAAGACGCTACTTAGGTAGCGTCTTTTTTTTTAATGACCTCATTGTCATCTCAATATCATCCCATTATTTTTATCTAATTATTCTATTCAGTTTTTATATTATCCCAAAAAGTATTTTACAATAAAATAAGTGATGGCGGCAAGTACAGCACTCACTGGAATGGTTAATATCCATGCCCAAAGCAAATTGGTTGTTACGCCCCATCTCACTGCACTTAATCTTTTTGTTGCACCAACTCCAATAATAGAACCAGTGATGGTATGTGTAGTAGAAACTGGGATACCCATTTGTCCAGTGAAGAATAAAGTAAATGCACCAGCTGTTTCAGCAGCGACACCTTCAAGCGGCGTTACTTTGGTGATTTTAGAACCCATTGTTTTAACAATCTTCCATCCACCACTCATGGTACCTAATCCAATTGCAAGGTAACAAGCTACTGGAACCCAACTTGGAAGCGATGCAAAATCTTGTATGGAACCACTTGCTATTAATGCTGCGCCAATGATACCCATCACTTTTTGCGCATCGTTACCTCCATGACCAATACTGAATGCAGCAGAACTAAATAACTGTAATTTTTTGAACATATTACCTACTGTTAATGCTGTAGGTGTTTTGATTTTTTCAACGTATAAGTAGATCAAAATAAAAATAAGTGCTGTGCCAAAAATACCATTTACGATCATCGTATTGTCTGCTTTATCTATCTCCTCGGAAAAAGTTTTCTCGATATTAAAATTGGTCAGCTTCGCTTTTACTTTATCCATATTCTTTGCTTGAATCGGATAAATTTGATTGATCAATAATACAGTAGAATCAATAGAAATTGTACCAGCTAAAAATAATTTTACGGGCGCTTTGTATTCCTCTGTAATAACTTTAGCAATATCATATTCCTTTTTTGCTGAATCATTTTCAGGCGCTTTGGCTTCTAATACTAAAAAATCGTTTGCGTTTCTTACCGCATCTTTTAATTTACTTACTGCAATTTGATCCAACCAGCCACTGTCTTTTGCAACTTTTGCAATATAGTTTGCACTTGTGTTATCAAAATTTTCAATCAATGGGTGAATTGAATTAAAGCTAGCAGTGGCTTTTGTTAACTTTTCTTCTGTTAGTGTTAATTTTTTTAATAAAATAGTATCTGCTTTATTTTCAGCTAATTCAGATCGAAGTGTTGAAACTTCTTTTTTATATTTATCAATGCCGTAAAACTTCTCGGCATTCTCGTTCATTTTACTATTCTCAAAATAGTCAAACAAAAATGCGGTCAATAAAGTGGTTAAAATAATAATTCCAATTCGGAACCATATGTTGCGCATGATAGTAACAACAGTAATAAACATAGAAGTTATAATACCAATCAATGGAGCCAAAAAGATAAATAAGATGGTTTTAATAATGGTATCTGCGTCCACAATTTTTGCCCAAGAAAAATTGATTCCTTTTATTGAAAGGGCATGTGCAATGGCTGCTCCAGCAAATCCACCAATTAAAGTATGAGAAGAAGATGAAGGAATACCATACCACCAAGTTAAAAGGTTCCAAAAAATAGCTGCTAATAATCCAGAGAAAATTACAGGGAGTGTTATAAATTCTTTATATACTGTTTTGCTAATGGAGTTTGCAACTGCATGGTCTTTAAAAATCCAGAACGCCACTGTATTAAATAAGGCAGCCCAAAGTACAGCCTGAAATGGCGTCAATACTTTTGTAGAAACAACAGTAGCAATGGAATTGGCTGCGTCATGAAAACCATTGATATAATCAAATATGAGCGCAAGCGCTATGATAACAATTAGTAATGTCATTGTGAATTAAATTAAGCGTACTTGATGATAATTGACTCAACCACATTAGCGACATCTTCTATTTTGTCGGTTGCGATTTCAAGTACTTGATAGATCTCTCTTTTTTTAATTACTTCTTTAAAATCATTTTCTTGCTCAAATAATTTTTCAATACTCATATCAAAAATATCATCTGCTTGATTTTCAATACTATTGATTTTGATCATCGCGTCTGTCATCTCTTTGATATTCTTCATATTACGCAAACCCAATACCATTTTCTTGGTCTCCTGAGTTCCTTGTAAAACCAATTCAGCTAGTTTATGAATACCTGTATCGTTCGGGTTTACCTTATAAAAATTAATCTTCTTTGCAGATGCATAAATATAATCGGCAATATCATCTAATGATGTTGCTAAGTAGTGAATGTCTTCTCTGTCAAAGGGTGTGATAAAATTTCTCCCTAATTCAGTAAATATATTATGGGTTAATTCATCATTTTTATGTTCAAGATTTTCAATTTGAGCTAAAATATTGGCCCTCACATCTATATCTGGTTCGTTGACCATTTCTTTCAATTTGATGCCCATTTCGTTTACGTGTTCTGCAACTTCTTCAAATAGTTGAAAGAAAACCCTGTCTTTTGGTAAGAAAATCTTCATGATTGAGTTAAAATCCATAAAATAAAGTTTGATAATGTGTGAGGTTGTAAATTTCCTTCAAATTCCGCTATACAAGTGTATGCCTATATTACGAAATTGTTAACAAAGGGGGGGATACAAGGCAGGAGGCCAAGGCTAAGTAATGAAAATCAATGCAGTAAACCTGCAAAAATGAAAAGGGGAGCTGGTTGCCCGGCTCCCCTGTAAAATCCATAGCTTTCCCCCAAAAGCTGAAGCGAAAATCAGATAATTGAAATTAAATAAAAACGAATAGGTAAAAAATTGAGTGAGGTAATAGGTTATTTCTTATTTTTATATAGAATAAACTTATATACAATAAGTAAATTTCCTATTAAATACATGATTTACAATGTTTTATAAAAATTTAAAATTATTTGCTTTTTTAGCATTTTTACTACAAATAAACTCAATTACAGCTCAATTTGTGCCT
>CAIZLI010000222.1 GCA_903933765.1 uncultured Bacteroidota bacterium | reverse complement strand
GTTCTGACTCATTTTTATAGGTTTTAGTTGTTAGTTGTTCTTAGTTGGAGACTTCGACTTCTTAGGCATTAAGGCCTTTGCAGTCTTGTTCTTTTTAATTAACGAATTATTTTTAGGTTTATTGTTCAATTTAGGCTTGGACTTCACCGCTTTAGCAGGCTCCATCAAGACTGGACTAGCTTTGGCTGTGGTATCTACACTAGCCACCGGCGCCTGCATCATTAAAGTAGAGTCTCCTGAGAGCAGCTTGAAATCCCCCGTAAACTGAATAGGTTGTAACCCTTTTTTTAAGGCCACTACTTGTTGATTGAACCTACAATCAATGTACTGATAGGCATTGACACCCGAACCCAGCCAAACTTTTTTATAAAAAGTAAATAAGCGGTTCAATTTATCTTCTAGTTGGTCCACTGTTCCTAATAAAACAAGGTGGTCTCCAAGGGTTGGCACCATTTGGAATGTACCATTTGGTTCAATATTCACTTGCGCCACTTGTGCCATGAAAAAACTGTCTTTTTGAATGGTCTTTGCAAAAAACAAAACATCTTTTAACAAAACACTATCTGGCTTTGATAATTTTAGCTGATCCGTTGGGAAACCGGTAAACACTGGAAGATTCAATACCGTTAATTGTTTTAATGGTAATCTCGTCCCCTCATTGTCAATATAAAAAGAGGACCCGCTTGCAGTGAATATCCTAGCAATTGGAATTCTTTGTTCGATTTTAACTTCTAAAACCAATTTATTATTGATAAAAAATTCTGCATTTTTTACCCATTCTGTTTTTTCAATGAATTTTTCTAACTGCGTTAAATTAATTTTTTCAATAGGCATGCCCACCTGCACGCCTTGTTCATTCAAAATAACTCGAATAGCAATTTCATCCATAAATAAAGCCTCTGCGCGCTCTCCTACTAATTCAATTTGTATATAGGTTAATAGCTTTTCACTCTTAGCCTTCCATGAAACTACAAAAAGCAGTATCAATGCAGCAGCAGCGATGCTCCACAAGATCTTAATTACTATTTGTTGCCATTTTTTCATGTACTACTTTGTAAGGATGTCTTTAATTTGATTGATACATACATCAATATCGCCTGCGCCAGCCATCACGATTAATTTATCTTCTGTTGTAGCAGCCCATGCCAGGAGTTGTTCTTTTGACATGACTTGCTTTTTTTCAATCGTCATTGCAGACAATAACATATCACTTGTCACACCAGGTATTGGCAATTCTCTTGCTGGATAAATTGGTAATAAAATAACTTCATCTGCTTGATCCAATGTCGCAGAAAATCCTGCTGACTGGTCCTGTGTTCTACTATATAAATGCGGCTGAAAGACTAAAACCATTTTTTGATTTGGGAAGATACTTTTCACACCACTAATTAAAGCACTCAATTCTTCTGGGTGATGCGCATAGTCGTCAATCAATACCTTGTTCGCAGTTTTTACTTTATATTCAAAGCGACGTTTTACACCTTTAAAGTCTGCCACAGCAGCAATGATTTTTGCATCTTCAATTCCAAGACACAATGCAATAGCAATCGCAGCGATCGCATTTTCAACATTATGAAGCCCACCCATATTCAAGACCACATTCTTAAGCACGCCATTAGGATGTACTAAATCAAACACATAAGAACCATCCACCACTTTCAATGCATTTGCATGATAGCCAGCTTCTGTATGATTGTACCCATAAGTGGAAATTGTTTTATCAGTTGCACTTGTTTCCACCATCGTCCCAAATTTTTGAATCAATGTGCCTCCAGGCTTGATCTTATCGGCATATTGTCCAAATGCTTTCAATACTTCTTCTGCAGTGCCATAAATATCTAAATGGTCTGGATCCACAGCGGTGATCACAGCAATATTGGGTGATAATTTCAAAAAGCTTCTGTCGTATTCATCTGCTTCTACAACCACCACATTTTTTTCGTGACTCCAAAAATTGGTATCATAATTAGATGCGATACCTCCTAAAAATGCATTACAACCATAACCAGTATGTCTCAAAATATGCGCAGTCATAGATGTTGTAGTGGTTTTACCATGCGTGCCAGCAATGCCTATTGTAAAAGCATTTTCTGTAACCCACTGTAATACATCACTTCTCTTAACCACTAAATAACCATTGTCTCTGTAAAAATTTAATTCTTTATGTTCTGATGGAATGGCTGGCGTATACACAATGACGGTAGCTGCTTTATCTATTTGATTCAAATCATCTTCAAAATGGATTGAGATTCCTTCTTCAACTAAACTATCAGTCAATGCTGTTGGTGTTTTATCATAACCAGATACGAACACACCCTGCGTATTAAAATACCTTGCCAAGGCACTCATGCCAATGCCACCAATGCCAATAAAATAAATACGTTTTAAATCGATTAGAGGATTCATATCTTGTTCGCTATTTAGAGTCTATTTCATGAATAATTTCTGCTGCAATCACTTGATCTGCATTTTCCCAAGCAAATGATTTTATTTTTGTCTGCATTTGGTTCAATACCGTTTTATCATCTATTAGTTTTTCAATCATTGGGAATAATTCTGCGACCACATTTTTGTCGGCAATCATTCGTGCAGCTTGTTCTTTTACCAATACCTCTGCGTTATGTGTTTGATGGTCTTCGGCCGCATGCGGATAGGGTACAAAAATGCAGGCTTTACCAGTCATGGCTATTTCCGCCACTGCCATGGCGCCTGAACGACTCACCACCATATCTGCTGCTGCATAGGCCGCACTCATATCATTGATAAAACTATCCACAAATACATTTCCAAATGGACTCGCTGCTGCTTGATACATAGCAGCATTAGGCTTGCCTGTTTGCCAAATTAATTGAATCCCCATTTTTTCAAACGCAGCTAAATTTTGTTGAATAGCTTGGTTGATAGATGCTGCTCCCAAACTTCCTCCAATAATCAATAATGTAAAATGATTAGGTAATAAACCAAATTGTAATAAAGCCGTCTCTTTATCAATTGCACTCTTTGCGATATTTTGTCTTACTGGATTACCGGTGATTTGAATTTTTTGGAATGGGAAAAATTGTTCCATCCCTTTTGTTCCTGTAAAGATTTTTTTTGCACGCGCTCCCAACCATTGATTGGCTTTCCCAGCAAATGCATTGGCTTCATGAATAAAACTTGGTATACCCTTTGTTTGTGCATATTTTAAAACTGGAAAACTTGAATAACCACCTACTCCAAAAACCGCATTCGGTTTAAATTGATTGAAGATGGTTCTCACTTGAATAAAACTTTTAAGCAACTTAAATGGCAATGTCAAGTTTTTGAAAATATGTTGTCTATTGAAACCTGCAATCGTTAAACCAACAATTTGGTATCCAGCTTGTGGCACTTTCTCCATTTCCATTTTTCCTTGCGCACCTACAAATAAGATAGTAGCATCTGGCTGTAATCTTTGTATAGCTTGTGCTACAGCAATGGCAGGGAAAATATGCCCGCCTGTCCCACCGCCAGCGATGATGATACGCAAAGGTGTATGTGTTGGATTAGGCATTTACAGGCTCTATATTTTCGTTAGGAATTTCTATCTCTGTTTCAACAGGTGCCTTACCTTCCATTTGTTCCACATTTCTTGCCACACTTAAAATCAATCCTATAGAACAACAGGTGAAAATAAATGAACTTCCACCCATACTCAATAATGGTAATGTCACCCCTGTTACTGGAACAATAGCCACATTCACAGCCATATTCGCAACCGCTTGAATGATTAATGTAAAGCTTAAACCGAGTGCTAAAAATGCTCCAAATGCATAGGGGCACTTTCTAAATATCCGGATACATCTAAATAAAAACACTAAATAAATAAAAATGATAAATGCTCCGCCTAATAATCCATACTCTTCTATTATCACTGCATAAATAAAATCATTATACGCTTGAGGTAAGAAATTTCTTTGTTGACTATTGCCTGGACCTAATCCAACAAATATGCCGCCATTTGCAATGGCTATTTTTGCTTGTTGCACCTGATAAGGCTCTTCACTGTCTTTTGCATACATAAAATCCTGCACACGATTCACCCAGGTTCCAAATCGACCCCAGCTTTTTAAGGATTCAGCAATCACAGGCTTTCCTGAATCTATTGAGCCTTCATTGGCTTTATGTGTAGCCATTGCCACACTAATAATGATCACTATTGGAATCATCGCCACGCCAATCGTCAATAAAATATGTTTGAAACTCACTCTACCAATAAACAATAAGAGTAAAGAGGTCGCGCCTGTCAATAATGCGTTGGATAAATTTGCAGGCATAATTAATCCACAAATAATGAATACTGGAATGATCACTGGTAAAAATCCTTTCTTAAAATCCTTAATCACTTCTTGCTTTTTACTTAGCACCCTAGATAAGTACATAAATAAAGCCAATTTAGCGACATCACTACTTTGAATGGTTAAATTAATAATAGGTAATTTGATCCATCGACTACCTTCATTAATTTTAGCACCAAAAAATAAAGTATAAATTAAAAGCGGCACAGATAATATAAATAAAATGGTGGCCACTCTAGAAAAAACAGTGTAGTTCACTCTATGTAACCCAAACACGACTAACAATCCAATTAATGTAAATATGATTTGCTTGAACAAATAGAAACTTGTATTACCACGATACATTTTATATGCCAATGAACCTGTTGCACTATATACTACCAATATAGAGATCAGTGATAATAAAATAACTAAACCCCAGATATATTTATCCCCTCTTGTTCGCTGGTCTAAATGTTCTCTCATCCCTCCTATAGAAGGCATCTGAGAGAATAACTTATCTGTGGTTTCTTTGAACATGATTATAATTCTTTAACGCTTTCTTTAAATTGATGTCCTCTGTCTTCGTAATTTTTAAATAAATCAAAACTTGCGCAAGCAGGACTTAATAAAACCACATCTCCTTTCTCGGCTAATTTAAATGAAGCATTCACGGCTTTTTTTGCAGAATCCACTTCAATAATTTGCGCTACTTTATCCTTAAAGTATTCAATCAATTTAGCGTTATCCGTACCCATACAAACAATGGCTTTCACTTTATCTTTTACAAGATCTGCCACTAATGCATAGTCATTGCCTTTGTCTACGCCACCTAAAATTAAAATGGTCGGCTTTTGCATGCTCTCTAAAGCATACCAAGTACTGTTGACATTTGTCGCTTTGCTATCATTGATAAAATCAACGCCTTTTACAGTAGCAACAAATTCCATTCTGTGTTCCAGACTGTGGAAATTGCTAACTGCTTCGCGAATTTTTTCCTTTCTGATACCCAAAGTGGATGCAGCGATGCTTGCAGCCATTGTGTTATAAGCATTATGCTTGCCTTTTAAGGCGAAATCATAAATACTCATTGTCACTCTTTCTTCTTGGATTTTTAACATCATTTGTTCGTTCTTGATGTAGCCTCCTTTTTTTAATTCTTGTTTCATAGAAAATGGTAGTAGGTTAGTATTTGTAGTTAGTAGTTCTAGATGTTTTGTAATCACTTCGTCGTCTATGCAATAAATAAAGCAGTCTTTTTCTGTTTGGTTTTCAATGATCCTAAACTTGCTTTTAACATAATATTCAAATTGGTAATTGTATCTATCTAAATGATCTTCCGTAATATTTAATAGAATAGCAATATTTGGTCTAAAGGTTTTTATATCATCTAATTGAAATGAGCTTACTTCAATCACATATAATTTTTTAGGATCTACCGCAATTTGTCTTGCAAAAGAGAATCCTATATTACCCACAATCGCTACATCCTCCTCTGCTACTTTGCAGATATGGTATAACAATGAAGTGGTGGTGGTTTTACCATTACTTCCGGTAATCGCAACAATCTTACTATCCCCTTTATATCTAAAACCAAATTCAATTTCACTGATCACCGGTATCCCCTTAGCACGAATTTGTTTTACCAATTCACTTTTTTCTGGAATACCTGGACTCTTCATTACTTCGTCAGCAGCCAATATTCTTTCAACATCATGGGTGCCAGATTCATATGGAATTTGATTCGCTTCTAGTTCTGATTGATAAATTGGCTTAATCGCACTTGCATCAGACACAAATACATTGTATCCTTTTTGCTTTGCTAGCAAGGCAGCGCCTACACCGCTTTCTCCTGCACCTAATATGACAATCTTTGTAGACAATTTATCTTGTTTTTAAGGTTAGGATAGAAGTGATGACTAATAAAATGGTAATGATCCAAAAGCGAACAGCAATTTTACTTTCGTGGAAACCTTTCTTTTGATAATGGTGATGTAAAGGACTCATTAAAAACACACGTCGTCCTTCTCCGTATTTTTTCTTAGTGTATTTAAAATAACCCACTTGAATAATCACACTTAGGTTTTCTATTAAAAACACACCACAAAAAATTGGAATCAATAATTCTTTACGAACAATGATGGCTAGGGAAGCAATGATACCTCCTAAAGCCAAACTGCCTGTATCGCCCATAAATACTTGTGCGGGATAAGCATTGTACCATAAAAATCCAATACATGCCCCCACAAATGCGCCAACAAATATGGATAACTCTCCCAAATTAGGAATGTACATGACGTTCAAGTAATCTGCAAAAACATAATTACCACTTACATACACAAAAACGCCCAATGCAGCTCCTATAATTGCACTCACCCCTGCAGCTAAACCATCTAGCCCGTCTGTAATATTTGCGCCATTGGATACTGCTGTAATAATAAACGTAACCACTAAAATATACACGATCCAAGTATATTTATCTGCTCCTGGACCCATCCAGCTAATTAATTTACTATAATTGAATTCATGGTTCTTTACAAATGGGATGGTTGTGATTGGTGTTTTTACTTTTACAAAACGACGTTCTTCTCCATTGATCGTTCTAACAACCACATCGGCACCTTTTGCAATTTTTTCGCCTTTTGCTAAACTAGCTGACACATTGGTCGAAATAATTTCACGCTCTACGGTAACTGAATTGCTAAAATACAATGTCACGCCAATGATAATACCTAATCCAACTTGACCTATGACTTTAGAAATTCCTGCTAATCCATCACTGTTCTTCTTTTTGTAAGACTCTCCCTTTTCTTGCGCGTCTTTTCTTGCACGAATTTTAAAGTAATCATCTAAGAACCCAATCAAACCAAGCCATACGGTGCAAAGTATCATCAATCGGATATACACTTTATCTAAGTTGGCAAATAATAAAGTAGGTATCAATACACTCATTAAAATGATGATACCACCCATGGTTGGTGTGCCCTTTTTTTGCTGCTCTCCTGCCAATCCAAGTTCTCTTACGCTTTCGCCAATTTGTTTTTTCTGCAAAAACAAAATCATTTTTTTACCATATACAGTTGCGATGAACAAAGACAATAAGATTGCCATTGCAATTCTAAATGTCAAAAACTGAAATATACCAATACCAGGTATATCAAAGGATTTGTCTAACCATGAAAATAATTGATACAGCATAGGGTATTATTTAGCAAATGAGTTAAAAATGTTTTGTAAAATCGCCTTGTCGTCAAAGTCGTGTTTAACGCCTTTGATATCTTGGTATTTTTCATGGCCCTTTCCTGCAATCAAAATAATATCTCCAGGTTTTGAAAAATTCACTGCTGCCTTGATCGCTTCATAGCGGTCTACGATATTGACATACTTTCTTTTTGCAGCACTGCTTAATCCCAACTCCATATCCTTGATGATCTGATTAGGATCTTCGGAACGAGGATTGTCACTTGTAAAAATCACTTTATCACTCAAGTCGCATGCTACCTGCGCCATCACTGGTCTTTTTGTTTTATCTCTATCCCCACCACAACCCACTACGGTAATCACTGTTTCTCCGCCCTTTTTTAATTTCGCAATTGTTTCTAATACATTTTGTAATGCATCTGGTGTATGCGCATAATCTACAATTCCAATTGAGTTTTCGCTACTAATGATATAATCAAATCTGCCTTCTGCACCAGTTAAAGCACTTAACACAGTCAACACTTGTTCTGACTGTTCTCCTAATTGAATAGCAATACCATAAACAGCTAAAAAATTATATGCATTAAAAGTGCCTATCAATCTGCAATGCACTTCCTTTTCATTTACATTCAATACCAATCCAGTCAATTGATTTTCTAAAATTTTTCCTTTATACGTAGCAGGTGCATGTAATGCATAGCTATACTGCTTTGCTTTGGTGTTGGCCAACATCACTGCACCATTTGGATCGTCTAAATTGGTAATTGCAAACGCGGTTGGACCTAAATGATCAAAAAATGCTTTTTTAACACGTACATATTCTTCGAAAGTTTCGTGGTAATCCAAATGATCATGTGTGATATTCGTGAATGCTGCGCCTGTAAATTGCAAACCTGTAATACGATGCTGGTGAATTGCATGAGAGCTAGATTCCATAAAAACATGCGAACAACCTGCAGCAACCATTTCGGCTAATAATGCATTTAAGCGTATTGCATCTGGTGTAGTATGCGTTGCAGGAATAATACGATCTCCAATTTGATTCTGAACCGTGCTTACTAGTCCGCAAGTATAACCCATCTCAGAAAATAACTTAAATAACAAAGTGGCAACAGTTGTTTTACCATTGGTACCAGTCACACCTACT
>CAIZLI010000221.1 GCA_903933765.1 uncultured Bacteroidota bacterium | reverse complement strand
GTCTTTTAATGTTGGTTCAAAGGACTCTGGAAAAGCAGTGGCATAATGATGCGATAATACATCATGTCTTGCGCTGGTTAAACCATTGCTACCTAATCCACTATTGTATTCTGTTTCGTAATTGGCTTTTCCAAAACTTGAGAAGCCCACAATTACTTGTCCTGGAGCAATTAAATCGTTGGTGATTAGTTTTGATTTTGGCCATCTAGCAGTCATCGTTCCATTGACTGCAATGGTTCTTACCACATCTCCCACATCTGCAGTTTCGCCTCCTAAAAAGGCAATCTGTACACCAAATTCTTTTAAAGTATTGAAAAAAGCTTGGGTACCATTGATCACCTGACTAATGACTTCTCCAGTGATTAATAATTTATTACGGTCAATGGTAGATGAAAATAAAATTTGATCATAAATACCAACGCATAATAAATCATCCAAGTTCATTGCAATCGCATCCTGCGCAATGCCTTTCCAAACAGAGGCATCCCCAGTTTCTTTCCAATATAAATAAGCTAAAATACTTTTGGTCCCTGCACCATCTGCATGCATGATATTGATATGGTCTTGACTACCCCCTAAAAAATCGGCATATAATTTACAAAAAGCATTCGGATACAAGCCTTGGTCTAAATCCTGAATGGCGGCATGAACTTCTTCTTTTTGAGCGGAAACGCCGCGCTGAGCATACAATGACATGGCTTTAAATTGATTTTACAACAAAGGTACAATTGTTTTACATTTGTACCTTATTTACAAGACAAAGATGAAGGTTCACTACGATTTAAGTTCCCTGCCCCAATTTAAGGACGCCATTGTGACAATGGGTGCTTTTGATGGCGTTCATAAAGGACATCAGCAAATCATTCACAGAATGAAGCAATTGGCCCAAAAAGTGGAGGGAGAAACCATCATCATTACTTTTCATCCGCATCCAAGAAAAGTCATCTCTTCTGTGCCTGGAGAAATCAAGCAGCTATCAAGTATCAAAGAAAGGATTCAGTTATTAGAAGCTGCAGGGATAGACCACCTAGTGATCATCAATTTTGATTACCAATTCTCTAATATGACTGCAGCGCAGTATGTGGAAGATTTTTTATACCATTATTTTAAGCCTAAAACCGTTATTGTAGGCTATGACCACCATTTTGGAAAAGGCAGAAATGGGAATATTGAATTATTGAAAACAATGGGGGCGAAATTAGATTTTCAAGTAGAAGAAATCAACGAACAATTGGTTCAAAATGAAATTATAAGTTCTACTTTAATCAGAAATTATATTGCTGAACATGAAATTAAAAAAGCCAATGATTTACTAGGCTATGCATACCAATTTGAAGGATTTGTAGTTAGAGGAAATCAATTGGGTAGAACCATTGGGTATCCTACCGCTAATTTACATATCAATGACGAGGAGAAGTTGATCCCCGCAAACGGCGTATACGCTGTGCAAGTGAAGGGAGAATGCACCAACCATGCCATTTTAGATGGGATGATGAATATTGGGATTCGCCCAACGGTAGATGGACAAAAAAAAGTGATTGAGGTGCATATTTTTAAATTCGATCAAGATATTTACGAACAATATATTACAGTGATGGTCTATGAATTTATTAGAGGAGAAGTGAAGTTCGATGGATTAGACGCATTAAAAAATCAACTGGGACAAGATAAAATAACCGCTTCAGCCATCTTAGCGAAGTATGAAGAAAAATTAGATTAAGACATTATTTTAACGACCAATTCCTTTAATAAGTCAGCGTCTGAATTACTTGCGTCATTGATGCCTAATACGCGCAAATTGTACTCGTGAATCAATAAAAGTATTTGTTCCACTTTGGCATAATTATAATGTCTAGTGGCTGCCATAGTTGTTTTAATTGAAAAGAAATTCAACCCAACTTCCGCCATGATTCTTTTTTCGTCATTGGTGCCTAATCCATACACCGCATATAGTTTACTAAAAAAACCATAGAGGGTTGGAAGGATCAGCTGGATGGGTGCCGCTTTTTGATTTGACTCAAAATATTGAATCATTTGAATGGCCCTAGAGAATTTTTTATGTGCAATGGCATCTTGGAATTCAAAGGCATTGAACTCTTTACTAATCCCAATATATTTTTCAATATCATCTTCGGTGATTTTTTTACGATCCCCTAAATTCACCATTAATTTTTCCAATTCATTTTTGATCCTGCTTAAATCATTTCCAATATGATCCACAATAATCTGAACTGCCTTAGGGTTAATTTGGTAGCCATTGTCAGCCACCCATTGGTTCACCCAGTCAGGTAATTTATTGTCATACATTTTTTTTGTACTAACAACTACCGCTTTGGTTTTGAGTAATTTAGCCAAAGCGGATCGTCCATCTACATTTTTGTCCTTATGGGCCACCACAAGGATCGTAGAGGACAATGGATGCTCGATATAGGAGACTAATTTTTCCAATGAATTCATGTGTTGCGCCTCTTTGATAATCACTACCTGCTTTTCTGCAAAGACTGGATATCGTTTGCAGGCATTGACCACATCTGCCCAATCCGCGTCTTTCCCATAAAAAACGGTTAAATTAAAGGCTTGATCTGCCTCGGGTAATAACTTATGTTCTGCATATTGCACCAACTGGTCTATATAAAAAGACTCTTCCCCCTCCAGCCAATAGACGGCGTCGAAGACGTTATTTTTCCAATTCGATAAAATTTTGGAAATAGGCATCTTCAAAGATATACAGGAATGCTGTTTTTTTAATATATTTGCAAAATAAATAAATAAATACATTTTCTTATGAGCAACGAAAATTCAGGTAACGGAGGCAAAATTATTATTGGCTTATTGGCTATTGCCCTTATCGGTTCATGGATCTACTTTAGTACTTCTAAGACAGAAATTATCACGAACTACACCACGCAAGTAAATAACTTAGATAGCGCTAAGAATGCTATTCAAGCAGATTTTATTGCTGTTTCTGCTAAAGCAGATTCTTTGACACAACAAAACACGCAATTGCAAGGTGATTTATTGTCAAAGTCAAACGATATTCAACAATTAAAGTCTAATATCAGCAATATCTTACTTAAAAAGGAAGCAACGGATAAAGAATTAGCAGAAGCGAAGTCAATGATTGCAGAACTAAACGGAAAAGTAGCTGGCTTATTTACTGATTTAGCAAAAGCACAAGAAGAAAATAAAGTATTGACAGTTAAGAACGAAGTATTAACGACAGAAAATACAAACTTAAATACCAATCTTACTTCAACAACTAAAGAGAAGGAAAGATTACAAGATATTGGCTCAACTTTACATGCTTCTTCTTTCAGCATTCAAGCAGTTAGAGTAAAAGAGGACGGAACTGAAAAAGTGACCAATTCTGCAAAGCGTGCGAACACGATTCGTTTGTCTTTCCAAATTGACAAAAATAAAATTACCCCATCTGGTAATCAAGATTTATATGTTTGTATCACTGCACCAAACGGTGTAAGCTTTACAGAAGGTGGCAAAATCAATACTAGAGAAGATGGTACTAAAGCTTATTCTAATAAAATTACAGTGCAATATGTTCAAAATGCGGTTTTACCAATTAGCTACGACGTAAAACAAAGCGCTAAGTTTGTTGAAGGCGCATACTTGGTAGAAGTATACAATAATGGCTTCAAAATTGGTGAAGGAAAAACAACTTTGAAAAAAGGTGGTTTATTCTAACCTATAACTTACTTATAAAAAAAGACCACTCAAATTGAGTGGTCTTTTTTTTACTTAAAACCCATCCATTTTAATAGGTCAATTCTATATTGTTGTCTTGTAATTCACTTCCTACATTCAATAATGAGAAATTATTATAAGACAGTGCATAAAACCATAATTGGATAGATGCAGGAGAAATATTTTCTACGAAAAAGTTTACTTTATTTAGATAAACAAAAAGTTTTTCTTTTAAAGCAATATCATTTTCTTCTGCAACCCATTGATTTAATACATTTTTGAAATTCGCCAACTCAGCATCCAATAAATGGTCAAATGCATGCAATTGAATCATTTCAGAGACAGCATCATACATTAAAGCTTTGTTACTTGTTTTCATAACATAGGGTTTGATTATGATGTAAAGGTCCAACCCTAATTTAAACTAATTGTTAACTTATGCCCAGATTTCCACAATGTGCAAAACTTGTAAAAAAATGTGATTTACTTCAAAACAATCGCTGCTAAGGGCGGTAAATCTAAATGCAATACCTGCCAATCATTGGTGCCATCCACCGATACACCTTGAACACCCTTATTATTTATGTTTCCAGAACCCCAAAAGGATTTGGCATCCGAGTTGAATATTTCCACCCAATTGGTTTTGCCATATACATGAATCGGCACTTGATGCCTGGGAACAGGTGTCATATTAAAGACCACTAATATTGATTCTTTTTGCTCTTTTCCATTTCTTTTAAATGCAATAATCCCCTCTTGTCGTTGATTCATTTCCACCCATTCAAATCCCCCCGTTTCATATTGTAATTCATACAATGCAGGATTTGCTTTGTATAAAGCGTTTAATTGTTGCACACAATGTTTCATACCGCCATGACTTGGATATTGCAATAAGTCCCATTGTAATTCTGACTGGAAATCCCATTCTTTTGTAGCAGCAAATTCATTCCCCATGAACAATAGTTTCGCACCTGGGTGCAAAAACATATAGGCATACATCAATCTAAGGTTTGCAAATTTTTGCCATTCATCGCCTGGCATTTTATACAACATGGGGCTTTTCCCATGCACTACTTCGTCATGACTTAAAGGCAACATAAAATGTTCATCGTAATAATACATCATGGAAAAACTAAATTTATCCTGCGCGCCAGATCGCATGATAGGATCCAATTTAAAATAGTCCAAAGTGTCATGCATCCATCCCATCATCCATTTCATTCCAAAACCCAATCCATCCATAAACACGGGTTGACTTATGCCTGGCCAATCTGATGCCTCTTCGGCAATCGTTTGTATTGCAGGGAAATCTCGGTATAAAGTGATATTTAAATCTTTGATGAATTCAATGGCTTCTAAATTACCATTCCCTCCAAATTCATTGGGTTCCCATTGTCCTTCTTCTCTACTATAATCCAATCTTAACATAGAACTAACTGCATCCACTCTTAGCGCGTCAATGTGAAATTGATCACACCAAAACTTAGCACTACTAATTAAGAAAGACTTGACCTCGCCTCTTTTGTAATTAAAAATATATGAATTCCAGTCGGGATGAAATCCTTTACGCATGTCTGCATACTCATAGGTATTGGCACCATCAAACATAAATAATCCATGACTATCATATGGAAAATGAGATGGCACCCAATCCAAAATCACCCCAATACCAGCTTGATGAAAAGCATCTACTAAAGCGGCAAATTCTTGTGGATTCCCAAACCTAGAAGTAGGTGCAAAAAAACCAGCACCTTGATAGCCCCAACTACCATCAAATGGATGTTCCATCACAGGCATGAATTCAACATGCGTGAAACCCATTTCTTTGACATAAGGCACCATTAAATGAATTAACTGCACATAACTATTATAGCTTTCGGAATTATTTTTATCTGGTCGCATCCAACTAGCCAAATGCACTTCATACACCGAATAGGGTTGATCTGTTCTGTTTTTAATTTTTCTATCCTCCAACCATTGTTGATCCTTCCATTGGTATGCTGTCTGCCATGTAATAGATGCTGTTAGTGGTCTTAATTCCCAATAATGCGCATAAGGATCCCCTTTGTCTAATTTGATGCCCTTATAGCCATGTATATGGTACTTATACACTTCGCCTTGTCCAATGTTTGGAATAAAACCTTCCCAGATGCCCGATGATTCTTGTCTAACTTTTAAAGGATGTGCCTCATTATTCCAGTCATTAAAATTGCCCTTCACAAAAACCGCAGTTGCATTAGGCGCCCATACACTAAAATAAGTTCCATGCACACCCAATACTTCAATCTGTTTGTTGCCAAATAATAAATATAAGGTAGAATGTGTCCCATGTTGAAAAGCATGTACATCTTCGTCTGTAAAGAGCGAATAATTCCATACTGCTTGTGCAGTATCTACAAAATGTATTGCTTCGTATTTAGACATGGTTATTTGGTTAATTCAATGACTTGCATGCTCATAGCAGGAATTGAAAATGCTGCTCCAATTTGATTTCCAGAAATGAGCTCTTTTCCACCTTTAAAACCAGTTGTTCTTTCAGCATATTTTGACAAGTTAACATTTCTTGACTTATTATCTGTATTCATTACACACATGATAGTTTGATTTTTGTCATATCTAAAATAAACATACAATCCATCTTCTGGAATATATTGCATCATATCCCCCGTTTTAAGTGCAGATGAGTTGGTACGATATGCGCCAAGTGTTTGAACATAATGTAAGAAGTCAGTCTCTTCATTGGTTAAACCTGTTTCAGTAAAGGCATTCTTTTTATCGCCCTCCCATCCACCAGGGAAATCAAGTCTTACCCAACCATCTGGATTAGAAATCCCTTTCATTAAAATTTCAGAACCATAATATAATTGAGGGATCCCTCTACATGTATACAACCAAGCATAGGCCATCTTGGTTTTTGGAATACTTTCTCCCAAAGAAGAATGGATTCTTGTCATATCGTGGTTGTCCAAAAATGTGACATTGTTATTGGCTTTTTTATATAAAAAATCGGACGCCAAAGTATTGTATAATTTGATCACCCCATTTGACCAACCATTGGTCTCATTCAAAGCTGGCATGATGCCGCCAAAAAGTAAACTAAAATCTGAAGTCGCTTTTAAATTACTTTTATAAGGTAAATTGTAATTGTTCTCTACATAATAAGCCTGAGAAGCAACCCCATCCACCCAACATTCTCCGAATGTAAATATTTTAGGATACTCGTCTAATAAAGCTTTGTTCAAACGATTCATCACATCTACATTGCAATACTTATAGGTGTCTACCCTAAATGCGTCCACGCCAAAAGTTTCTACAGACCAAATAGCATTTTGTGTCAAGTATTTTTCGACCATTGGATGTTCATGATTGATATCAGGCATCTCTGTGGTAAACCAACCATCAATCATACGTTTAGCGTCAGCAGCTGAATGGTATGGATCAAAAACAGCTTGTTCTCTATAGTGTGTTTGGGTATAAGTTGGCCATTGGTGTACCCAGTTTTTATCTGGCGCGTCTTGTACTAGAAAATGAAATCTACCAAAATGATTGTATACAATATCTTGAATTAATTTCATGCCTCTTTTGTGCAAGCTATCACTTAATGCTAAATAAGCTTTATCCCCGCCAAATCTGGTTTCTGTTTTATAATTATTTGTTGCGGCATACCCATGTTCCGTTCTATCGGGCATATCATTTTCCACCACCGGCGTCATCCATAAAGAAGTTACACCTAACTTTTGCATGTAATCCAAATGATTGGCCACCCCTTGTAAATCTCCTCCATGTCTTAAAAAGATTTCTGATCTGTTCAAGGACTGGTCTTTTAAACCAGGGATTTGATCATTGGTTGCATCCCCATTACTAAATCGATCAGGCATTAAAAAATAAATCAAATCGGCTGAACTTAATCCTTGCGCAAAATCAATCCCTCTATTTTTTCTTCTAGTAAGTAAAGGCCAATTAAAATTAGTTATCTTACCACTAGATGTAATTATAAATTGAACATTGCCAGGCTTTGCCATCGCACCAATTTCAAGATCCACTGCGATATAATGTCCGTTTTCAAAATGATGTATTTTTTGAACTTTCACACCAGGATAATTGACTGCAATACTTCCTTTGCTAAAATCTGCATCCGTCGATCTTAATAAAACTTGTACTTGATTATACTTCATATTGACAAACCAATTACTAGGATAGGCTTCGGTAGCATTTGTCTGTATTGTCAATAATAAAAACCCGATCATACTTAAAATAGGCACATATAATACTCTTTTCATAAAAATAATACTTGTAAAATGAATTTAAAATGTCTACTGAAAAAACTATGCTGCTCGCTGCTCTTCCTTGATAATAATAGCACAAACCACCCCTGCTAAAATTAATAAGCATCCCCCAATCAGTACCGCCATCAGTCGGTCATTGTTTAAATAGGTGGACATGATTTTTCCGAAAAATATGGATGCAATGATTTCAGGTAATACAATAAAGAAATTAAAAATACCCATGTAGATCCCTATTTTATTTTCAGGAATGAAGCCTGCAAGCATTGAATAAGGCATAGATAAAATAGATGCCCAGGCAATACCAACCAACCCCATGCTTACATATAAAATATTAGGTTGCTCCACAAAATAGACCGAGACCAAACCCAATCCGCCAATCAGTAAACAAAGGGTATGGGTGTATTTTTTACCAATACGATTTACCCAAAATGGTAGCGTAAACGAAAAACCAAAAGTCACTAAATTCAAAATCGCTGATGTTGTATTGGCATGCTCTAATCCTAATGTAAATACTTCGCTATTGGTTGTAGGGTCTCCGTGAAAAATCTGCGTTGCAACCCCTGTACTATAATAAAACCACATTAAAAATAAACCAGGCCAAGTGATGAAATTCACCAAGGCTAACCTTTTCATTTGTATAGGCATGTGTTTGATCGAATGGATTATTTCTTGAACAATACCTAATTGAGGTGTCTCCGTATCCTCTTTTTTTGAAGGATTAGAAGGAGGATATTCTTTACTAGTAATAATAGTATATAAAACAGATACGAAAAATACCGCACCCCCAATATAGAAAGACATTAAAATATTCTGTGGAATTGACCCATTGATTTTATCTCTAGACACATCAAACCAATTGGCTAATAACTGAGGTAAGTAACCTGCAATGAAAGATGCCAATCCAATAAACATACTCTGCATGGCAAAACCAAATGAACGTTGTTTTTCATTTAAATTATCTGCCACAAAAGCCCTGAATGGTTCCATTGTAATATTGATACTTGAATCTAAGATCCACAAGACCCCTGCTGCCATCCATACCGTTGGAGAATTAGGCATTACAAATAACAAGGCAGAACTTAAGATTGCACCAATTAGAAAAAACGGACGACGTCTTCCTAATTTAGGATGCCAAGTTCTATCACTTAAATAGCCAACAATGGGTTGAATGATTAATCCAGTCATTGGTGCTGCCAACCACAATCCTGGTATTTCATCGGGTGCTGCACCAAGGAATTCATAGATCGCACTCATATTGCCCATTTGCAAACTCCATCCAAATTGAATTCCGAAAAATCCAAAACACATATTCCAAATTTGCCAGAAACTCATTTTTACTTTCTCGCCCGTATACGCTGTACTCATTGTTGTTGTAATTTATAATTGTTCGAATGTATCATTAAATTTTAAACCCGTTAGGGATTATTGCACCTTTTTTTATGACAATGATGTGATCCTTAATGGTATATAAAGGATGATCTACTTTTTCTAAATGCGCACCCCCTTTAATATGTACATCATTACCAATAGAACAGTTTTTATCTACAATGGCGTCTTCGATGGTGCATCTTTCGCCAATACCTAATATGGGTTTCCCAGATAGGGTTTTTTGATGAATTTGTTCAATGGTTTCGTAATAATCACAACCCATGATATAGGCGTTTTTAATTACTGTCCCTTCTCCAATTCTAGATCTTATACCAATGACGGATTGTGTAATTTCTTTTGCATGTATGATTGATCCTTCGGCAATTATGGCTTTATTGATGATGGTGCCACTAATTTTTGCAGGAGGTAGCATTCTTGACCTTGTGTAAATTGTCTTTGCACTGTCAAATAAATTAAATGGAGGGATGTCTGCAGTTAATGCAATATTTGCTTCAAAAAAAGAATAAATATTTCCGATATCCGTCCAATAACCATCGTACTGATAACTAATCACTTTATAATGCGCAATTGAATCTGGAATGATTTCTTTTCCAAAATCTGTTGCTTTGGCATGCACCTCATTTAAAAGTGTATATAAAATGTCTTTATTGAAAACATAAATACCCATAGAAGCTAAATAATTTCTGCCTTGTGATTGCATTTGTTCCCCAGTATCACTTGTCCATTCTGATAAAACCTCTTTACTTGGTTTTTCAATAAAAGAAGTGATCACATTTTCATCATTTGATTTTAGTATACCAAACTCTGGCGCTTCTCTTTCTCCCACAGGAATAGTCGCAATAGACAATGCAGCACCACTTTTTTTGTGTGCTTCAATCATTTTGCTAAAGTCCATTTGATACAATTGATCCCCACTTAAAATAAGTACATATTCAAAGTCCATTTTATCTAAATGTCTTAGGGACTGTCTAACGGCATCTGCAGTACCTTGGTACCATCCTGGATTGTCTGGCGTTTGTTCTGCAGCTAGGATATCCACGAATCCAGAACTGAATGCACTAAAATGATAGGTGTTCTTAATGTGTTGATTTAAAGAAGCAGAATTAAATTGTGTTAATACAAAAATGCGATTCAAATTACTATTGATACAATTGCTAATTGGTATATCCACTAAACGGTACTTTCCAGCAATAGGTACAGCAGGCTTTGAACGACTTGCCGTTAAAGGCGATAATCTTGACCCTGCACCTCCACCTAAAATGATGGAAACTGTTTCTTTTGCAAAATTTGACATATCCTAGCATTTAATTTTAAACAATAGATTCATAAACAGATTGATACGTATTCACAACAGATTCCCAACTATGATCAATCGACATGGCATCTGTGATCATTTGTTGCATCTTTGGTTTATCCTTGTACACTTCGATCGATCGCTCTATTGCATGCACTACATCCGCTTCATTGGCATTTAAAAATCGAATGCCAAACCCACCTTCATCTCCCATATCAATGACGGTATCATGCAACCCACCCGTATCTCTCACCATTGGAATCGTTCCATATCTAAGTGCATACATTTGATTCAAACCACAGGGCTCAATCCTACTTGGCATCAATAAAAAATCTGCTGCAGCATAGGCTTCATGTCCAATTTTTTCGTCGTAACCTATATAAGTATTATACACCCCAGGATACAATTGCACCAAATAGTTTAAAGCAGATTCTACTGGGGTTTCTCCTGCACCAATCATTAAAAAATTTGCACCACAATTGGTTTTGTCTAATGCGTGTTGGATAGCACCAGGTAAAATATCAGCCGCTTTCTCATGCACTAATCTACCAATGAAAACTATCAAAGGCTTATTAAAGTCTAAATGAAATTTTGTGCAAATTTCTAATTTGTTTTTTTGCTTTTCATGCTCAAAATTTTCAAGATGATAATGATGGTTGATCATTGGATCTGTATCAGGATTCCATACCTCATTGTCTATCCCATTTAAAATACCGATGCATTTGCCTTGTTCATATTCAAATAAAGCTTCCAATCCATTGGACTGATATTTTAGTTGTCGCATATAGGTTGGACTCACCGTAGTCACTTTGTCTACGCATTTAATGGCACTTGCCAAAGGATGAATGCATCCATCCCATTCCAGCATGCCTCTTTTCCAGGCATCAAATTTTGGAATTAAATTTGACCTATCCCATCCCATTGAACCATGGTATTGTGCATTGTGGATGGTTAAAATAGTTTTAATGGATGCGAGTTGTTGAAAAGCATAGCAATACTTCATCATAAAAGGAACTAAGCCCGCTTGATGATCATGGCAATGCACGACATCTGGTGCTTCCTTCCAACTTTTAAGCCAATCGACTACCGCAATCTGAAATCCTATAAAACGATCCGTATCGTCTTTATAACCATAGATTTTTGGACGATCTAATAATCCATGAATATCTACTAGATACAAAGGATACCCAAGTTGACCAGATTGTTCTTGTATAATGGTGTAATTAAATTGCCAATCCCCTAAATAAGCATCGCCTTTATGCACCACATCCCAACTTGTTTTTTCTAAAAAAGCGGTCTTATACATAGGCATCACCACCATTGCTTGTTGCCCAATTTTTTGTTGGTATTTTGGTAAAGCACCCACCACATCACCCAATCCACCGGCTTTCGCCATGGGGTAACATTCCGCACTAACATGTACTATACGCATTAAACAATCAATTTGCTTTCAATTTACTAAATACTAGCTAGAATAATTCATTTTTTGTGGGGAAGGATTAAATAAAATTGAGTATTTTGAGGATCGATAAAAACAAACGATTGCTATGAGCCAAACTAAACAGCCAACCAATACCGGCGCACTGACCACCTTAATTGTGGTATTCTTTTTCTGGGGATTTATTGCTGCTGGAAACAGTGTCTTTATTCCATTTTGTAAAAATTATTTTGCATTAGATCAGTTTCAAAGTCAATTGATTGATTTTGCATTTTACCTGGCCTATTATATTGGGGCACTTGGCCTTTTTGCATACGGAGCTCTAGGAGGGAAAGACCTTGTTGGAAAATGGGGTTACAAGAAAAGTATTGTTTATGGTTTGCTATTTTCAGCGATTGGAGCTGCAGCTATGATCGTTGCAGTAAATGCCAATACTTTCACAGGTATGTTGGTTGGTTTATTTATAGTAGCCCTTGGTTTCTCTTTACAACAAACCGCAGCTCAACCATTCGCAATTGCATTAGGTGATCCATCTACTGGAACCAGCCGTGTTAGCTTAGGTGGAGGTATCAACTCGTTTGGAACATCTATTGGGCCGATTGTGGTTGCACTTGCATTATTTGGATCAGCTGCTGCCATTACAGACGAACAGATCAAACAACTAAGTTTAGACAAGGTCATTATTTTATATACTGCAGTTGGTGGCTTATTTATTGCAGCAGCTGCACTTTTCCATTTTTCTAAAAAAGTGCCTGCAGGTATTTCAAATGAAACTATGGAGCCAGCTGGAAAAGCTTTGTCTTTATTGGTGATTATGACTGGTGTATTAATTGCACTTTTTGTGCCCATTTTTGATAGTTATAAAATTGATCCATCAAGTTTAACAGATACAGGTCGTCACGATTTAGAAACCTTCAGATTAAAATGGCTTTTAGGTGCTTTAGCGGCAGTTGTGGTGGGATTATTGGCCGCAAATTTTACTGCACAAAAAAATGAAAAAGGATGGGGTGCCATGAAATATCCTCAATTGGTTTTGGGCATGTTGGCCATCTTTGTTTATGTAGGCGTAGAAGTAGCGATTGGATCCAACCTTGGTGAATTATTAAGACAAGCAGATTTTGGAAGCGTCTCCTCTTCTGAAATTGCACCCTATGTTTCGATGTATTGGGGTAGTATGATGATTGGTCGTTGGGCAGGTGCCATCAGTGCATTTGATTTTAAAAAGAAAACACAACAATATTTAACATTCATTGTTCCAATCATCGCTTTTGGTATTGTGATTGCCTTGAACAGTATTGCGCAATATGATATGAGTCCATTGTATTGGTATATCATCTGTGTATTCATTCAAATCATTGCATTTTACTTAAGTCAAAACAAACCTGCTAAAACATTATTGATTTTTAGTTTGGTGGGTGTGATAGCAATGATACTAGGTATTTTTACAAAAGGCACTGTTGCGACTTATGCATTTTTAACTGGTGGATTGGCATGTTCTATTATGTGGCCTTCTATCTTCTCTTTATCTGTTGCTGGCTTAGGAAAATATACACCGCAAGGATCTGCCTTTTTAATCATGATGATTTTAGGTGGTGGTATCATCCCTCCTATTCAAGGTAAAATAGCAGACTACTTACAATCTTCACATTTAGATCAACCAGGTTATGGAATTCATAATTCATTCTGGGTACCCGCTTTATGTTTTGCTTATTTAGTCTTTTTTGCAATTGCAGTAAAAGGTATATTAAAAAAACAAGGGATCAATTACGAAGAAACTGAAACAAGTGGTGGACACTAAAATTTAAAATAGCAATTATGGAATCATATGTTGTAGGCGTCGATATCGGCGGAACAGGTACAAAATTTGGAATTGTAGATAAAGATGGGAATGTTTTATTTTCTAGTGAGATGTCTACTAAAAAACATCTTCAAGTCAACACATTCATAGATGAATTGCATGTGCATTTATCAGAAATGATAGAGAAAGTAGGTGGATTTGGTCGTATCAAAGGCATTGGCATAGGCGCGCCCAATGGCAATATTTATTCTGGCACCATTGAGTATGCGCCTAACCTTCCATGGAAAGGTATTATCCCATTTGCAAAAATGGTGCAGGATAAATTTAAAGTGCCCGTAAAATTAACCAACGATGCCAATGCTGCAGCAGTAGGTGAAATGATGTATGGTGCAGCAAAAGGAATGAAAGATTTTATCATGATCACTTTAGGCACTGGCGTAGGTAGTGGTATTGTTGCCAATGGCCAATTGATCTATGGACATGATGGATTTGCAGGTGAGTTAGGACATACCGTAATTATTCCTAATGGTAGAAAGCATTCGGGCACTGATCAGCTTGGGTCTTTAGAAAGTTATACATCTGCCACAGGCGTTGCTGAAACTGCTAAAGAACTATTAAGTCAATCAGATAGACCTAGTTTGTTAAGGACAACTAATATAGATGAAATAACTTCTAAAGACGTGTACGAAGCTGCCATCAAAGGTGATGAAGTTGCAAAAGAAGTATTTGAATTTACAGGAAAAATATTAGGTATTGCTTTAGCAAATTTTGTCATGTTCTCAAATCCTGAATCAATCATTTTATTTGGTGGATTGACAAGAGCAGGAGACCTTATTTTAAAACCAACAAGGGAGAGCATGGAGTCCAACTTAATTGAGATCTTCCAGAATAAAGTAAAAATATTAATCAGTCACTTAAAAGAATCTGACGCCGCTATATTAGGCGCATCAGCCCTAATGTGGGAGTAAAATACAAAGACACCCAAAATTTAAAAAATTAGTGCATGATGTATTTGTATTTTACTCCCACAGCTTCAATAAATTGAAGCATGTGTTAGTTACTAAAAATTACAAATATCTCCAATAATATATAATTATAAAAAAAGGCCTCAATGAATGTGGCCTTTTTTTATGATGTAGCTAAACTATTTCTTTAAAGCTAATTCTTCTAAATACTTATTTCTACCCCAGCCTTTGATGACGTGCTTTTCTGAATGATAAGAGGATCTTACCAATGGTCCACTTTCTACATAGTCAAAACCTAGTTCATAGCCGATTGTTCTTAGTTCAGCAAATTCATCGGGGTGAACGAATCTTTGAACTGGTAAATGCTTTTTTGTTGGTTGTAAATATTGACCAATGGTAAGTACATCACATCCAACTCCAACTAAGTCTTTCATGGTTTGTATCACTTCATCTTTTTCTTCGCCTATGCCCAACATGATGCCAGTTTTTGTGCGCATGCCCCCTTTCTTTAAGGTTTCCAACACTTCTAAACTTCTTCTATATTTTGCTTGAACGCGCACACGTTTTGTATTGCGCTCCACAGTTTCCATATTGTGACTCACCACTTCTGGAGCTGCTTCAATGATTCTTTCTATTTGTTCTTTGATCCCTCTAAAATCTGGAATCAATGTTTCCAATGTGGTGTCTGGTGTTAATGCTTTGATTGCTTTGATGGTATTTGACCAAATAATAGATCCACCATCAGGTAGTTCATCTCTGTCAACACTTGTTAAAACTGCATGCTTTACTTTCATTAAAAAAATCGCTTCTGCAACTCTTTGAGGTTCGTCCCATTCCACTGGTTTTGGTCTACCTGTTGCTACTGCGCAAAATTGACAGCTCCTTGTACAAATATTCCCTAAGATCATGAAAGTAGCAGTCCCTTCTCCCCAACACTCCCCCATATTTGGGCAATTACCACTCTCGCAAATAGTATGTAATTTATGCTTATCCACTAAGCCTCTTACATGTTTATAGCTTTCTCCAATAGGTAATTTAACCCTTAACCAATCGGGCTTTTTAATATGTTGTTCTGCTGGGACAATTGGTAGTTCTTGCATGCTTTTCTGTTATCGGATGCAAAAATACAAGACTTGCGCTTAAATTAAGCCATTCGTTGTAAATTTACCAAAATCACAAACCATCAATTCAACAGATATGACAGCAACCGTAACATATGACGCGAATTTAAGAACCACCTGCCTTCACCTTCAAAGCGGTTCTAGTTTTGAAACAGATGCTCCATCAGATAATAAAGGTCAAGGTGCGCGTTTTTCTCCTACAGATTTAATTGCGACTGGTTTAGGTGCTTGTTTAATTACCACTATGGGGATCAAGGCAGAAAGCATGGATCTCAAATTAGATGGTGCTAAAGTGGATGTGACTAAAGTGATGATGAGTGATCCGAGAAGAATTGGTAAAATAGTCATTGCTGTTACAATGCCTGCTCTAAATTTGGATGCGCATACAAAGGAAATATTGGAAAGAGTTGGAAGAACTTGTCCAGTTGAAAGAAGCCTTCATCCAGATATGGAATTAGATATTAGCTTTACTTGGTTGTAGTCTTAGCATTCGTTGTAGGAAGATAACCCAACAACTTACTGACTGGCAAACCCATGACATTGTAAAAATCCCCTTCGATGCCTCTAATGCCTACCACACCAATCCAGTCTTGTATTCCATAAGCACCAGCTTTGTCATATGGCTGATATTGATCTACATAATATTCGATCTGGGACAATGTCAATGGATGAAAATGCACCAATGTGGTTTCACTAAAATAACTTGATTCCGTATCATTGACTAAATAGACCCCAGTAATTACACGATGTGTTTTACCTGATAGCTTTTGCAATATGGCAATGGCATCAGCCCTATCAATTGGCTTGCCGATGATTTCATTTTCTAAGACCACAATGGTATCCGCTGCGATAATCCACTTGCCTTGATGTATTGGAAATTCCTGCTTAATTTTTTGCTGCACTGCAATCGCTTTTTTCTGCGCGATATACACAGGGACTTCTTGCACATCCATGTCTGAAGGAAAATCTTCTTCTGCTGCTGATACAATAATATCAAAAGCAATATCTGCCCATGCCAATAATTGCTTCCTTCTTGGAGATTGTGATGCTAAAATATATCCACTCATTTGAATAGATTAAAGGAGGAAATAAAAAAAGCCCATTGATAAAATACCCATCAACATCGCAAATTTGATCCACTTACTTAATCGATTAAAATCTTCTCTTGAAAATGCTTTCTTTAAATTAAATAAGACATACACTAGTGGTGCAATAATGGTGGTAATACAGTAAACAATTGGGATCCACCATCCAAAAGGAATGGCATATAATTGAATAATCGATAAAACTAAAATAAGTACCATCAACCATACCGCCACATATACTTTAGTGGTTTGTAACCCCCATGCAATTGGCATTGTAGTACAACCAAATTTCTCGTCCCCGATCATATCCTCCATGTCTTTTAAGGCTTCTCTGATCAAGGTTAAAATAAAAGCAAAACTACTATACAATAACATGAGCTTAAACAACTTCAAATCTGCTGGTTGCATTTGAGTTGGATGCGCCAATTGCATAAAAGTAAATTTAGAAAAATAGACAACTCCAATTGTCCATGCAGTCAACACTGCAATCACCACATTGCCTATTAAAAAATCTCTTTTAAAATTGGTAGAATAAAACCATAGAATCAAGATGGTCACTAAATTAGAAAAATGAATATGCACGTATTGTTGAAATGGAAATACAATCAATGAAAGATACACGCCACCCATACTCAAAATTAAATGCCAAAATATCACCCAACGTCTACTAATATAAGCGCCTACCACAACACTTTTTGGCTTATTCACTTGATCAATATTGATATCAAAATAATCATTGATGATATAACCAGCTGCGGCAATACAGATACTCGTTGCTACAATAAAATAAAATGGATAATCGGCAGTTAAAGCCAAGTTGGGATAAAGTGGCTTGTATATAAAAAAATGAAACAGCGATTCTGCTAGTATAATGAAAAGTAAATTAGGCCATCTAACCAATCTTAAAAAATGGATGAAGCTTTTCACTGTAGGATTATTTAGCTTGAACATGGTCCACTAGATCCCAATGGCCATTTAATTTAAGCACTTTTTCAATCACCTCTCTTGCACATCCTTCACCACCTTTTGCAAGGGCTTTATAACTTGAAATATTTTTTATATCAAAACAGGCATCTGCAGGACAAGCTGCGATTCCAACAATCTCCATGGCTTCAAAATCAGGCATATCGTCTCCCATGTATAACATGTTCTCCAAAGGCACGCCTTCTGACTTAGAAAGTTGTTCTAATAGTACTTTCTTATCTTTTACTTTCATGTGCACTTCCTCCACCCCTAATTTTTCTAATCTTTCTTGTACTTCTTCGGAAAAACCTCCAGAAATAATCCAGACCTTATACCCTTTTTTAATCGCCAATTGAATCGCATAACCGTCTTTGATATTCATTGTTCTCACCATCAAGCCACCAGGCATCACAATCAATGTGCCATTGGTCAAGACGCCATCTACATCAAATACAAAACAGGTTATTTTTTCTAAGGCTGTTAACAAAGGAATTATTTTTTTTGGTTATCACGCCATTCATAGACCCAAGCGCTTTGAATCATCTCCAAATGACCTTCGTTAGATTCCTCTTTTTTGCCTTCGAAATGAGGCAAGGTTAAAATCCACTCTAAAAGATCTGTGAAGCGAACTCTATAAATTTTTGACTCTGTAAAGTCATCCCCAAACTTCTCATATAATTTTTGGGCAATATCTTCATGGTCATTCCAGTGAATAGGTGGTTCAAATTGATTCATACTATTATTATATCTTTTAAATTATTCTCCTAAAAATTGTGTTTGGTCTGGCAAAGTCACTTCTATTTCACCTGCACCAGCTTTTAACTCACATTGACAACCAAGTCTTGACTCGATTCTTGGACTTACAGCACGGTCAATAAAATCTTCTTCCTTGTCTGATAATTCCGCGATATGCTCCATGCCTTTTTTAACATATAAATGACAGGTACTACAAGCACAAACTGCACCACAATTATGGTGTAATTCGATACCCGCATCCAAAAGTACTTCTAATAAACTTTGATCAGCAGCAACATTTTCAAGGGTTACTGTTTCTAGCCCTTTTTGCTCGAAATTGATTTTTAATGAATACATAAATGGTCGTTACTATTTTTGCAAAAATAGCTTTAAAGGGCCAATGGGTAAAGCACAAAGCCCCTTTTATTTGTCGAAATACAAAAAAAATAAGCAAGAGCAGATGACCTTGGCTATCTTTGCGTTCAAATCCCAAGCATATGGCTACAGTTGGCTTTTCTGAAAGAATTTACCTGCAATATTTAAGGACAAAATTCAAGACCATCAGTAAATTAGCACCAGCGACCGCGGGAAGGATGGCATTCGACCTTTTTTGTACCCCTTATCCTAAATACAAAAAACGAAAAGCACCAGCTATTTTCCACCAAGCCCTAAAGCGAAAAGTGGTTTTATCGGATCAAACCAAGCTTCATGGATTTGAATGGATACCAAACAAACCCAATGATCAAACAGTTTTAATTGCACACGGCTACGCTAGTTATGCCTATAAATTTGAACACTATATTGCACCATTGCTTAAAATGGGATATCGAGTACTCGCTTTTGATGCGCCTGCACATGGCCAAAGCGAGGGAAAACATATTCATGTAGTGGTATATCAAGAAGCCATTCAACAAATCATGCAACAAGCTGGACCCGTGCATCATTTTATAGGTCATTCTCTTGGAGCACTCACTTTATCTATGATTGCCGAACAAGTGGATCAGGCGGATGCAAGAAAATTTGTATTGATAGCCCCAGCCACAAAAACAACCACGACATTTGCCAACTTTTTTAAGATGATGCATTTAAATGAGGTCACTATTGCGGCTTTTTTGAATGATGTAAGCAGTAGAACACATCATAAAGTTGAATATTTTGCTGCGGATAGAGCTTTAGCTAATTATGGTGGTCCATTATTATGGATACATGATGAAAAAGATATGGTTTGCCCTTTTGAGGATATCCTTGAATTTAAAGAAAAAGCACCATCCAATATTAAATTTTTGATTACCAATGGATTAGGGCATAATAAAGTCTACAAAACTGCCGAAGTAATGGATCAAATCATGGCTTTTTTGGCCCCTTCCAAGTAGATCATTTTTATTTTTTAGCCGAAAGCTATAATATTGCATCACAGATAAATAAAAGTGTAGCCATACAACTTAGCTTATCTTAGCGTATAAATAGTTGATTTTCAATATATAAATAACCCGTAGGAGCGGTTTGAACTATGTCAAAGAACTTATTAATTGTGGAGTCGCCTGCAAAAGCAAAGACGATAGAAAAGATTTTAGGCGATGAATTTGAAGTTAGAAGCTGTTACGGCCATATCAGAGATTTGGAGAAAAATGATATGGGTATAGATATGAAAAACCATTTTGCGCCAAGGTATATGGTACCTAGTGAAAAGGAGAAAGTGGTAAAGGAACTTAAATCCATGACCAAGAAGGCAAAAGAAGTCTGGCTTGCGTCGGATGAGGACCGTGAAGGAGAAAGTATCAGTTGGCATTTGGCAGAAGTATTGGGATTAGATCCAAAGAAAACAAAGCGAATTGTTTTCCACGAAATCACTGCTCCAGCCATCAAAAAAGCGGTAGCGAATCCACGTTTAATCAATATGGATTTAGTGGACGCACAACAAGCAAGAAGAATCTTAGATAGAATAGTTGGATTTGAATTGAGCCCAGTATTATGGCGTAAAATTGGGATGCAAAAAAGCTTGAGTGCTGGTCGTGTGCAAAGTGTTGCAGTGCGATTGATTGCAGAAAGAGAAAGAGAGATCAATCATTTTATTCCTGAAAGTGTATTTAAAGTATCGGCACTATTTTCTGCATTAGACATCAATAAAAAGAAAGTTAAATTTAAAGCAGAAGGTCCGCAAAAATTAACGACCGCAGGCGCTGCAGAAAAGTTTTTGAATGAATGTAAAGGAGCAAAATATACTGTCAAAGACATTACTGTAAAAGACGGGAAACGCACGCCATCCGCACCTTTCACAACTTCTACCCTACAACAAGAAGCATCTAGAAAATTAGGATATAGCGTAAGTAAAACAATGTTACTTGCTCAAAAATTATATGAGAGTGGTAAGATCACTTACATGAGAACAGATAGTATTAGTTTGAGTGAAACTGCTATTGATGCCATTAAAGCAGAAATCAATTCTAGCTTTGGCGAAAAATATTATCAACCAAGAAAGTTCAAGAATAAAAACGAAAATGCACAAGAGGCGCACGAAGCCATTCGTCCTTCTTATATGAACGAGTCTAAAGTAGACGATGCAGATACCAATCGTTTATATGAACTAATTTGGAAAAGAACCATCGCTTCTCAAATGAGTGATGCACAATTTGAAAAAACAACTGCTAAAATAGAAATCTCTACCAATAAAGAAACTTTGACAGCAAGTGGTGAAGTGATGAAATTTGATGGCTTTTTAAAAGTGTATTTAGAAGGTAAAGATGACGAAGATTTGGATGAAGAACCAGAATTAGGCGAAGGAGATGAAAGTTTGTTGCCTCCTTTAGCAAAAGGCCAGGTGCTTGAATTCCTTAGTATGACTGGATTAGAAAGATTTAGCCGTCCAGCATCTAGATTCACCGAAGCAAGTTTGGTGAAGAAACTAGAAGAATTAGGGATTGGCAGACCATCTACCTACGCCCCTACTATTACGACGATCATGAAACGTAATTATGTAGAGAAAAGAGAAAAAGAAGGTGTAAAAAGAATCTATCAGATCCTTTCTCTAAACCCTAAGGATGAAATTAAAACAGAGTCTGCATCTGAAATCACTGGAGCAGAAAAGAATAAGTTATCACCTACCGATTTAGGTTTAGTCGTGACTGATTTTTTGAAATTACATTTTGAAAAAGTTATGGACTTTGGATTCACTGCAAAAATCGAAGGTGAATTTGATGAAATAGCAGATGGTAAATTAAAATGGAGCAAGATGTTGGAGAATTTCTACCAACCTTTCCATGAAACCATTGAACATACATTAGAAACAGCTGAAAGAGCGAAAGGTGAACGTGAATTAGGATTTGACCCAGTGAGTGGCAAGAAACTGATTGCACGTATGGGTAGATATGGACCAATGGTTCAAATTGGCCATCAGGATGAAGAAGAGAAACCAAGATTTGCAAAATTAAAAGCTTCTCAAAGTATTGAAACCATCAGTTTTGACGAAGCCATGGAATTATTTAAACTTCCTAGAACCTTAGGTTTATTTGAGGAAGAAGAAGTCTCTGTGAATATTGGCCGCTTTGGTCCTTATGCTGCGCATAGTAAGAAGTTCTACTCCTTGAACAAGGAAATGGACCCTTACACTGTAACGCTTGAGGAATTGACGCCTATGATTGCTGAAAAGCGCAAGGCAAAAGATGAACGTACTATTAAGGTATTTGAAAAAGAAAAGATCCAATTATTAAGAGGCCCTTATGGTCCTTATATCAAGCAAGGCTTACGTAATTTCAAACTTACCAAAGAGCAGCAAGAAAAAGTAGAAGACTTGACGATTGAGGAAGTGAAGGAGATCATTGAAGAATTGAAAAAGAATCCTCCACGTAAGACTGCTAGAAAGAAGAAGGCATAAGAAATTTCAAAGGCATTAGAGCATAAAGAAAGCCCTTAGAAAGAAATACTAATCATGAACGAACTTTCGAGCTTGCGAGCAGAGCGTGATTGATTATGGTATTTTTTCTAAGGGCTTTTTCGATATAAATTTAATTATGCAACGGCAGGTTGACCCATAGATTTTAAGAATTGAACATGCGCTTTAACGGCTTCTAATACCGTTGGGTATTCAATATAATTCAATTTAAACTCTGCACAGGCTTCTTTCACGATTTTACTAATAGCTGGATAATGCACATGTGAAATTTTTGGAAACAAGTGGTGTTCAATTTGAAAATTCAATCCACCTACTAACCAAGAAATAACTTTACTCTTTGTAGCAAAATTAGCTGTTGTTTGAATTTGATGTGCTGCAAATTCGTCTGGCAATCTATTCTCTGGTTGAAGGGCAATTGGGAATTCAGTATGCTCTACGGTATGCGCCAACTGAAATACAATACTTAAAATAAATCCAGCAAAAAAGGTACTTACAATAAAACCTACTAACCATGCTTGCCAGCCTAGCATAAGGATCGGTACTACAACAAAAATGGCTGCATGGTACACTTTCACAATCCAGAATTCAAAATGGTCTGCAAAAGTCATTTTTTTCAAAGGAATAGATCCGATTTTGCCTTTAAAATATTTATTATAATCTGTAAAGAAGATCCAGAATACATACAATAGCATGTATAGGATACTAAAATAAAGATGTTGAAAACGATGTAAAACATAATGTTTTTGAGTTGGTGCCATACGCATGAAAACACCCACTTCAATATCATCATCTACTCCATCCACATTGGTATAAGTATGATGTATAGATACATGTTTCATACTCCACATAAAACGACTCGCACCTAAAATACTAATGGAAGAGGAAGCTAATTTATTTAACCATGCATATTTACTGAAACTGCCATGACTTCCATCATGCATAATATTGAAACCGATCGCTGCAATCAAGCCACCAAAAAATAAACACTCCACAATCGCTATGGCTGTGGGTGGGGTAAAAAATACCAAATGGATATAAGTAATAAAAAATAAGCTTATTAAAATAACCGCTTTTGTAAACAATTTATAATTACCTGTGCCACGAATAGTATGTTCGTCGAGATACTGGTTCACTCTCCTCTTTAATTCGGCATGTAATGATTTTTGCACTACAGGGAATTTTGGAACGGCCACTGTTTGAGTTTGCATAGACTAGTTTAGAATTTAGTAGACACAAAGTACGCATTTAATGACTCAATTAAGCCTAAATACTGCTAAATAATGCCTAATTATGTATTTATCGTATTAAAAGAGTGAACGTAAAATCATTCTAAAAAGTATACCATTTATAGATTTTATATATCCACAAGGGTTGTATAACTAAAATCGTTTTTTTGGCATTTTTTTTGTCAATTTGAGTAAGAAAAAGCAAGTCATTATTGCCCATGTTGCCAAAAAACGAAGAAATAAAAGCCTTATTTACCCTCATTGACGATCCTGATGAGGAAGTATATAGTACAATATCCAATAGGTTATTAGACTATGGCACCCCCATCATTCCCGACTTAGAAAACTTATGGGAAAATACCCTAGAGGAAACCACATTGGAGCGCATCGAAAAAATGATTTACAGGCTTCGTCTCAAGGACATACATCAACAATTGACGGATTGGGCAGCATTGCCTAAACCTTCTCTATTTGAAGGCGCACTGATTTTAGTTAAATACCAGTTTCCTGAAATGGCATTGGACCCTTTGAGACATCAATTAGAAAAAATTAGACGAAACACCTGGCTAGAATTAAATAATTACTTGACACCTTTAGAACAGGCCAACGTCATTCGAAATATCTTATTTAGTTATTACCAAATTAAAGGTGTCGAAGTGAGCTATGACAATCCAGAAGATTTTTTAGTATCCTCCCCGCTTCAAGCAAAACCTGGAAATGCATTTGCCAATTCATTGATCTATGCAGAATTATGCCAACAATTAGAAATACATGCAGAATGGATCAATATTCCAAAGCAATGTATCCTTGCTTATTTCAGTGCAGACTGGGAACCACACGAGATTGTACCTAACCCTCAAGAATTTATTCAATTTTATGTAGAAGGTACTTCTGGTCATCCCTTTTCACAAAAAGACATGGACCAATATTTTTTAAGACATCATATTGAACCTAAAACAGTTTATTACAAACGACTTTCCAACCAGAGAGTGATTAAGAAATTGATCCTCGAATTTGCAAAATGTTTTCAGAGTCCCACACTCCATTTTAAACAGGATGATTTAATCGAATTGGCTAAATTATTAGATTAAGTCCAATTTTAAAATATATGCAACAATTCGAACATATTTATTCCAGCCCAATTGGACGAATTAAAATTGTTGCAGATTACAATTGTATTCAAGCACTCACATTTATCGAAGACAAAGCAACTTTATCAAGCACAGAAGGGATTGAAAGCCCTCCTGTCATTCATCAATGTATTGATGAATTAATTGACTACTTCAATGGTAATAGAACTCAATTTAAAGTCCCAATTCACCAATCAGGAACAGATTTCCAACAAAAAGTATGGCGAGAATTATATGAAGTACCTTATGCAAAAACGATGAGTTACGCAGAACTTGCCAAAAAATTAGGTGACCCTAAAGTGATTAGAGCAGCAGCAAACGCCAATGGAAAAAATAAGATTGCCATCATTGTTCCATGCCACAGAATCATTGGTTCTGATAGTAATTTGACAGGATATGCATGGGGATTGGCCAAAAAAAAGTGGTTATTGCAACATGAATTCAGAATTGGGCATGGTGTGCAAACCTTATTTGCCTAAAATAGACCCTGTAAACCCAAATGGAATCATATTAGATGCAGAAGGTATCAACATGACCTTCCCTGTTTTTCCGGACAAAATAAGCTTGATTGGGCTTTTATACCTTATCTCATAATCTAATAAGGACTGCCTGCACATGCCACATGGCGACAATGGATGATCCGACTCAACACCATTTGGTAGATAGCTGATGGCCATGGCTTGAATGGTTTCATTTGGGAATTGACTCCCAATGCTATTTAAAAGGGTTCGCTCAGCACAAATGCCTACAGGATAACTTGCACTCTCTTGATTGGACCCAAGTATGATTTGTCCATTTGATAATCTTGCTGCAGCACCCACCTTGAATTTTGAATAAGGCGCAAAAGCAGTTTCTACCGCTTGAAATGCAGCATTTAATAAAGCTAAGTCTTGGGCTACTAAAGCTTCTTTTGAATCCAATTCTTCGTATTCGAATTCGAATTTTTTGTGCATGTTTTTATTTTATCAAATTAAAGAGCCTGTTCCATCTAATAGATTGACTATAGCTAAACCAAATCAAAGCTGCACGACCAACAATATGGGTCTCAGGTACAAAACCCCAGTAGCGACTGTCCTGACTACGATGGCGATTGTCTCCCATCATCCAATAATAATTTTCTTGTATGGTATAGGTACTTGTCGCTTTCCCATTGATAAAATATTGTCCATTTTGAGTGGTTAATTTTTGTTGCTCATACCCTTCAATCACTCTTCTATACAATTCAATGGTACTATCATTTAATTGTATTTGATCCCCTTTTTTGGGGATGCGAATTGGACCAAAATTGTCAGCAGTCCAAGGAAAATGGGTAATGTCATTTGGAAAAGTATAACCCACATTTTGGTCCTCAAATAAAACAACTGATTTTACATTCGGTAATCTTTTTAAACTTGCTGCAGCTGATACGGTGAGGTTTAATTTAAAAATATTAGGTTGCCCTTCTACAAATTGAAAATCGGCTGTCGCTTCATTGATGTTGATACCTAAACTGTCTTGGATAAAATCTTCAGTAAGTGGTCTGCCATCTGTTTCAACTAAATATTCTGTCTGCATAAATGGTGCAACCAATGCAGGTTGACCATTCACCCATAATTGACTTTTTTTAATTTCAATCACATCGCCTGGAATACCAACACATCTTTTAATATAATTGTCTGTCTTATCCATTGGATGCACTAAAATGGGATAATCCGCCTGTAATCTTGCTCGGTCATTATTGTATTGAGGACTTCTTAATACATCATAGTAAGGAATCTTAGACCCAAATTCTGGAAGGTTGATAATGGTATCTCCTGCTGGAAAATTAAAGACCACCACATCGTTTCTATTGACATCTCTTAATTTAGGAAATCGTTTGTAATCTAACTGAATCCACTTTAAATAGGAAGGCGTTGTGGGTGCACCAGGTAAAGTATTATGCACAAATGGAAATGACAAAGGCGTTTGAGGAATTCTTGCGCCATAAGTTACTTTATCAACGAATAAAAAATCATTCACTAACAATGTCTTTTCCATACTCTCAGTTGGAATCACATATGCCTCAAATAAAAATGTTCTTATCAAGGTGGCTGCCACAATTGCAAACACGCCTGCATCTACCCACTCTCTTGATGCTGGTTTATGGTAATGTGCCAATGCGGCATCTCCATACCATTGTTCTTTTGAATTCAACCCTAAATAAGGTAAATATAAAAAGGGAACGAACACCGTTAGTGTATGATGAATAAAATTGACTCTTTTAAAATGCATCACAAATAAGATGGTGATCCACAAGCTTACGAATTGACCTACAATTGGAATGAATTGTATCCAAAACCAAATTTTTGGAATTTTACAAAGTTGGACAATTTCCCAAGTATTGTAAAATGGAATGATGGCTTTATTTGCAGGCACACCTGCTTTTCTCAACATCGTGTAAATACCTATATGCCAGCCCAACCAATAAAGGATAAAAAGAATCATGCCCATAATTGAAGAGTTATATAATACAAAAATATCCCTTTGTAAGGGATATTAAATAAATTATTTATTAGCTGTAAAGCCTTTGTATAAATGGTCAAATACAAGGATTTAGTGCTTACTTGTATTGCTGTAAGACTTCTTTCACCAATTTCACTGAACGGCTTACATCAGGGATGGCCAATGCGGTCAAATTAGGTGCATAGTGCATCGGCGCATCTGCACTTGTAATTCTTCTAATTGGGGCATCAAGATAATCAAAACCTTCTTTTTGTATTCTATAACTTAACTCAGAAGATACCGAAGCGAAAGGCCACTGCTCTTCGATGATCACTAAGCGGTTGGTTTTCTTAACACTCTCTAATACGGTCATCCAGTCTAATGGGCGAATGGTTCTTAGGTCAATCACTTCTGCACTGATCCCCTCTTTCTCTAATTCATCTGCAGTGGATAAAGCTACTTTCATCATTTTATTATAAGATACGATAGTGATATCTCTACCTGGGCGCTTCACATCGGCCTTACCTAATGGGATATAATATTCTTCCTCAGGTACATCACATTTATCGCCATACATCACTTCGCTTTCCAAGAACATGATTGGATCTTCTTCGTAACGAATTGCTTGTTTCAACAAACCTTTTGCATCATATCCATTGGAAGGAGATACCACTTTAATACCAGGAATATTCGCTAAATAACTTTCAAATGCGGTGGAGTGTTGCGCGCCTAATTGACCGGCACTTCCATTAGGTCCTCTCATGATAATTGGACAACCAATTTGACCACCACTCATTGCCAACATCTTACTAGCTGTATTTAAAATTTGGTCTAATGGTAAAACGGCAAAGTTCCAAGTCATGAATTCAACGATAGGTCTTAATCCATTTTGGGCTGCACCCACTGCAACTGCTGTGAAACCTAATTCAGAAATAGGTGTATCAATGACTCTTTTTGGCCCAAATTCAGCCAACATGCCTTGACTTACTTTGTAAGCCCCATTGTATTCAGCTACTTCCTCTCCCATTAAAAATACGCGCTCGTCTCTTCTCATCTCTTCGTTCATTGCTTCACGTAATGCTTCTCTAAAGGCTATTGATCGCATGGAAAAATCGTTTTTTAATTTGAAATGCAAAAATAGCATTTTATCAAGGAAAAAAGTAAGAATAGCGTCAAAAAAAATCCCCTCCCGAAAATCGGGAAGGGATTTCTAACTAACCCATCTGAGTGGCTTAAAACACGTTATAAGTAAAGCTTACATAGTACAATCCACCAATTGCTGGACTACCATGAGCTGTGTTATAATAAGTGTTCATAATATTAGTACCACCTGCTTTAATCAATGACTTGATTGCAGGTAATTTGTATGTTAATACAGCATCCAATGTGTTGAATGAAGATACTTCACCTACTCCGAATGTTCCTTCGTAAGTAAAGCCGTCTTGGTAACGATAGATTGCACTAAATCCTAAACGATTTTTAAAAGCAAAACCACTATTGTTCAACCCAACGTTCGCTCTCATTTTAGGCGTATTGAAGTAAGCAATGAATCCTTGTTCTAATCCACCGATCTTATCTCCATAAATACTACTAGAAACTGTGAAGTTAGCAGGCAAGATATAGTCTAAAGAAAGACCCCATCCTGAAGATTTCACCTCTTGAGTCGCGTTAGTAGAGATAGAATAAGCAATACGCTTATTTGCATCTAATACATCTAATGGACTAGGCGCTGCTGCATTTCTTGATTGTAATACAGTTACACCACTGATGAAGTTTTCATATGCACCAAAATAGTAATAGAAATCGATCAATAATTTTTTAGCTACTAAACCCTTGTAACCCACTTCAAAAGAAGTCATAGACTCCGGCTTGAATTCTGGGAAGGCTTGTACTTTAAGTAAACCTGGATTTGGCGCACCTGCTAATGCTGAAGCACCAAATGCATTCACACTCGCTAAAGAATAAGCTGGATTGGTATTGAATTTGTAGTAATTTCTTAACTGTGGCAAACCACCCATTAACCTTGTACCACCACCAACTAATAAGTTGATCCATTGGTTTTGAGTTGTAGGGAAACGGTATGCTGTTTGATAAGAAACACGTAAATTATGATCTTCTTCTAATTTAACAACCATAGTCGCTCTTGGTGTAAAACGACCTTGAAAGTTTTCATTTTTATCATAACGACCAGAGAATGAGAACTTGATTAAATCATCTAAGAAACGCTTAGACAATTGTGCATAAGCACCAGACTCATTAATCGTAATATTTCCAGCTGTATCTGCAAACAAAGTACCTTGAGAATTCAAAATAAATTGTCTTGTACTTCCACCAACTAATAAATCTGCATTGTATTTAGCAAGACCAAAAGCTTCTGTTAAATTGTATTGACCTTCAGCAGCACGCATAGATGTTTTTTCTAAGAACATCGCACCACCTTTTGAAATTGGAGTACTTACTAAAGTTTTGAACAATGGATTATCACCTAAGAAACCAGTTGGTCTACCAGCATC
>CAIZLI010000220.1 GCA_903933765.1 uncultured Bacteroidota bacterium | reverse complement strand
TCTTGGTCCAGCATCTGGATATTCACGCATTTCGTCTGCAGCCCATGGTAGGTCTATATCACAGAGTAGGTATAGATCATAAGTACGTTGATTAATTTGTTCTAAAATATAGTGATGACAATTATTAAAAACATATTCACACCATACTTTCATGACATACATATCGGTGTCCACAATTAGTTTATTCGAAGTGTTTTTTGTGTGATGATCTACTATATTTTTATTTAAACTTGCGTAAGCTTCGTCTTCATTTTTGATTTGTCCTTTTGCAATCGTTAACAAATCATCATAAGTATACTTGGTTCCGTGTTCAGATAAATAAGCTCTTGCATATTCGGGTGTCCAAATAGTTTGGTAGTGCGCCGCAAGTGCTGCGCAGAGTGTTGACTTGCCCGTTGATTCGGGACCTAGAACTACTATTTTTTGAATTGGTTTCATTGCTTAATGATTTATTAATTACTTGATTTCGCAAGCGCTTGTTTCGCTTTTTTATTCCAAGTAATTAAACCGGCTACTGCTAAAATTAATAAAACTATAAATTGAACGCTTGTAAAAGCATAACCCTTGATAAAATAAAGTGGTATTGATGTAATATTGGTAATGATCCACCAGATCCAACTTTCTACTTTTTTCTTTGCCATCAACCACATGGCCGTGTACGCAGATGCACTTGCTAATGCGTCTGCCCATGGAATGGCATCTGGGGCAAAATTGTTTTTCAGTATTTGTAGTACAAAAAATAAGAGCGCGTAAAAACCAATAAACACTAAAACCTGTTGTACTCTTTGATTGCTGCTACTATTGGTGATTTGTAATACATTCGTTACTTGGTCTTCCTTTTTTCTTGACCACCAATACCAACCATAGATACTCATAATGGTATAATAAAGATTCACACTTGCCTCTCCTAATAAATGTCCCTTATAACTTAAATAGATATAGAGTGTTGTGTTAATAATGCCAGTTGGAAATACTAAAATGTTTTCTTTTCGGCTATACCAAACCGACACAATGCCCATGATCACCGCCAAGGCTTCTATCCATGTTGTTTGAAGCAACCCATTGTATACTCCTATCAAAAAATCATTCATGATTAAGATGCTTTCATTTTTTCTAATTGTAATTCCATTCTAAACATTTCGTCACGCAGTTTTGCAGCTTCCATAAAATCCATGGCCTTGGCCATTTTTTCCATTTGCTTTTTGGTTTGCAAAATTGCTTTTTCCATTTGCGGAATGGTTTCGTATGGACTGTTTGGTTCAGCTACCATATTCAATCCGTCGGTGGTACGTATATTGATATTGTCGTGGCTAAACCCTTTAATATCCAATACAGCAGTTTGTTTCATCACCTGTTCTATGGATTTGATAATCGTAGTTGGTGTGATATTATGCTCTGTATTATATTGAATTTGTTTTGCTCTTCGGCGATTGGTTTCATCAATGGTGCGTTGCATGCTCGTTGTTATTTTGTCGCCATAAAATATAACACGCCCGCGCACATTTCTTGCAGCACGCCCCGATGTTTGTGTGAGTGATTTTTCATTTCTTAAAAATCCTTCTTTGTCTGCATCCAATACCACCACCAATGAAACCTCAGGAAGATCTAATCCCTCTCTCAGTAAGTTCACTCCAACTAATACATCAATCACTCCAAGGCGTAATTCTCTCAATATCTCGACGCGTTCTAAAGCGTCAATATCACTGTGTATATATTTTGATTTGATATTAATTTTGGATAAGTATCGATCCATCTCCTCAGCCATCTTTTTAGTTAAGGTCGTCACCAACACGCGATCACCCATGTCTACCTGCATGGCTATTTCATCTAACAAATCATCAATTTGATTTTTAGTAGGACGCACTTCGATTGGTGGATCCAATAATCCTGTAGGGCGCACCACCTGCTCTACAATAAGTCCATCTGTTTTTTCTAGTTCATACTCTCCAGGTGTGGCGCTCACAAAAATAGTTTGTCCAATCACCCTTTCAAACTCATTAAAATTAAGTGGCCTATTGTCTATCGCACTTGGTAGTCTAAATCCAAATTCAACTAAATTCATTTTTCTACTTCTATCCCCGCCATACATACCCGTTATTTGCGGAATGGTTACATGGCTTTCGTCAATCACACATAAAAAATCTTTTGGAAAATAATCCAATAAGCAGAATGGTCTTGTACCTGGCTTGCGTCGGTCAAAAAATCTAGAATAGTTTTCTATGCCTGTGCAATAGCCCAGTTCTCTAATCATCTCTATATCATATTCAACCCTTTCTTTAATCCTTGCTGCTTCTTGGTGTTTTCCTACGTTTTTAAAATATTCCACCTGTGCGCGTAATTCATCCTGTATTTCAATAATAATTTCTTGTAGCATTTCTTTGGGTGCCATGTATAAATTTGCAGGAAAAATCGCCGCGTTCTCCATCGGCTCAATTCTTTTTCCTGTTTCAATTTCTATACTTTCTATTGCTTCAATTTCGTCCCCAAAAAAAGTGATTCGGTATCCATAGTCTACATAAGGTAATCGAATGTCTATCGTGTCTCCATTTACCCTAAACGCACCGCGATCAAATTCGGTCACAGAGCGGTGGTACAAACTATTCACAAGTGCGTGTAAAAATGCTTGACGTGATAAAATTTGGCCTTGATGAATTCGAATGATACCGTTTTCATATTCCGTAGGATTACCCATACCATAAATACAACTCACACTCGCAACAATAATAATATCTCTACGGCCACTTAATAATTGTGCAGTTGCCTGAAGTCTTAATTTATCAAGCTCCTCATTAATGCTTAAATCTTTTTCAATATATACACCCGATGTTGGTAGATAAGCCTCTGGTTGATAGTAATCATAGTAAGACACAAAATACCCGACCGCGTTGTCGGGAAAAAATTGTTTAAACTCTCCATACAATTGAGCAACCAATGTTTTATTATGTGTAAGGACTAGTGTGGGGCGTTGTACGTTTTGAATTAAATTGGCAATGGTAAAAGTTTTACCTGAACCAGTCACGCCCAATAGTGTTTGTTGCATGTCTCCATTCAGCACACCCTCGGTCAGTTGCGCAATTGCCGTTGGCTGATCGCCCGAGGGTGTGTAATTAGAATGAAGTTTAAAAGGCATACGCAAAGGTAAGCGCAAACCTTAAATATGTCTATTTAAAAAACCAATTATAGTGTTTCTAAATAAGTAGCTAACCTATTGACTGCTGCTGCGACTTCTCCAATTTGTGTCTTTGTTTCGGACCAATCTTTTTGTTCAATTGCTTCACGAACACCCGGTATTGTTTTAACGCCATAACCTGTATAAAAGCCTGGTGCGTATAAACTATGTTTGTACCATGGTCTACGAGGTAATCCGTTTGTCATTAATAAAGATTGTTCTGCTGCATAAATTTTTGCGTTGATTGCTGCAAGTTTTTGTGCATCCGCATTCGCTTTTATTTGCTCTACTTGTTGTGCTGATTTTTCTAAACGTGTTAATGCGTTTAAAATAGATGCAAAATCAATATAAGGCACATCGGCAACTATTGTTGGTAATTTTAATCCCTCTGTTGGATCTGCCGCAACAGCGTATGCTTTTGTGTTCACTAGTTCATTTTCTACTTTTGCTTTTTCACGCATTTGCTCTACGTTGTTCATAAGCTCTGTGATATAGCCCTTCACCGTTTTATGTAATGCAGTAAAATCAAATGGCAAAGCGTCTGCCTCGGATAATCTTAATGCAGCGCGTCCTGCTGTTTGTGCAAGCGTTACGCCATAAGCAAATCCAGGGTCTTTGTATTTTGAATAATGGTCATAAGAATCATAAATAGAATGGTATTCTCCGCCTTCGTTTTCACCACCAAATCCAATGTTTAAAGAAGGAACACCAACATGCTGTATGAAAGAAGAATAATCTGAGCCCGATCCCATTGCCCCTAGTGGATAGGTTGTGCTATTTAAAATTTCTTTTTTTGCAGCTGTCGTTGTTGCTTCGGTTGCACGACTCGCTCTTTGTCTTTCGAAAACGGTAACACCAGTTTGAGGGTCTTGAATAGATTTACTAATATCTGTCATTAATCCTGTGAAAGCGTGTGAAC
>CAIZLI010000219.1 GCA_903933765.1 uncultured Bacteroidota bacterium | reverse complement strand
GTGGCCAAGGGCATCTTATTAAGTCAGCTCGATTCCATCTACGCCAAACAATTGGCTGCAGTGGATGCAAGATTTAAAGCTGGACAAGACAATGGATTGGAACAATTGAATATGCAGAACTGGGTAAGCCTGCACAAGCAGTTAATGATCAAAAATCAAAACGAGCAGCTTGGATTACAAAAGCAGTTTGTTATTTTATTACAAGATCCATCCTTACTCATACCAGCAGAAAGCTTAATATTTGAACCTAAGTTATTAGATACTGTAATTGATGCAGGACATCCAATGAATTTGTTCTGGAAGCAAAAATTACAATCAGCTATCGCAGAAACCAATGTGGCTAAATCAAAAATTTTACCTCAGGTGGCAGTTGGCTATACTAACCAAAGTTTTAGAATGAATCCAAATGATCAAAATAGGTACAATTCAGTGAACCTTGGCCTAAACGTCCCATTGTTTAGATCAGGATTAAAACAGAAGGTGAAAGCAAGTCAGGCGAATGAAACTGTCATGATGCATGAAAAAGAAAAAGCGCTACTTGACTTAAATATGCAAATTCAAAAAGCATGGTCTAATTATCAAGAAACAATGGATTTGTACCAGCATATACAAAAAGGACTTATTCCGAATGCCAATAAGATGGCTAATATGGCGAACCTGTCTTTTAAAGAAGGGCAAATAAGTTATATTGAATGGTCCAATGCAATGAGTCAAGTGCAACAAATACAAATGCAAGCCATAGAATCACTAGCATTATTTAATTTAAATCAATCCACATTGTATTATTTGTTATCAAAATAATATATCAAAATAGTCTATCATGAAAACAATGTATACCATTTTACTGACCACAATTATTTTAAGTAGTTGTGGCACGAATCCAAAATCAACAACCACTAAGGAAGACTCAGTCGATGTTGCATCCAATATCGTTCAATTAACCAAAGAACAAGCAAGCCTCGCTCAATTAGAACTTGCATCTATTGAACAAGGTAAAATGAAAGGCATGACGCATCTAAATGGTGTCATTAATGTACCGCCAACGGGTATCGCATCTGTTAGTATCCCAATGGGTGGTTATATACAAGATATCAATTTAATACCTGGCACATTTGTAAAAAAGGGACAGGTATTGGCTACGGTGAAAGACCCTGCTTATGTTCAGTTACAAGAAAATTATTTAGCGACGAAAGCGAAGTTGAGTTATTTGCAACAAGACCTGGATCGTCAGAAAGCATTATTGACCCAGGAGGCTGTCAGTAAAAAATCTTTCCAACAAATACAAGCAGATTATAATACAAATGCAATTCAATTAAAGGCACTTTCTGAACAATTAAAACTCATTAATATCCAACCAGAAAATTTAACGACCGAAAAAATGTCAAGTTTGGTTCAATTAGTGGCACCAATTGCTGGTTATATTAGTAAAGTCAATATCAATAGAGGTAAGTACGTTACGCCTTCGGATATTTTATTAGAAATCATCAATCCGAATGATATCCATGCGGCAATCACTATTTATGAAAAAGATATTGCAAATTTTAATGTAGGCATGAAAGGCACGGTGACTTTAACGCAGGATCCTGCAAAAAAATATCCTGTTTCTGTACTTGCTGTTGCGCATAATATCAATGAAGATAAAACAGCACTATTACATTGCCATTTTGAAAAAATTCCAGCCAATGTTTTACCAGGTATGTTTTTAACTGCAGATATGGTCGTTGAAACTAAGGATGCTGTATTAATTCCAATCGTATCGGTGCAAAGATTTCAAGGCAAGGATTATATTTTTATACAATCTGCAGAAAATGTATTTGAGGTTAAAGAGATACAAGTAATTCAATCCAATGCAACATTTGTGACGGTAAGTAATACAGATGCGAATACCTGGATAGGGAAACAAATTGTAGTCAAAAATGCCTTTAGCCTATTGGGCAAATTGATGAATAAGTCTGAATAAATAATTTATTCCTCAAAATAGCTGATACTGCCACCTATCCAGGTGGCAGTATTGTTATAGCTCACCCCAATCATAGGGCCTTTGCTAATTCTAGTTAAGTTATTGGTGGCCACATAACGACCTAATTGTTTATCCCAGAAATAAAATAACCTTATTTCTGCTTTAGAAGGACCAGAAGGTGTTTCAATCACAGCGGCATAAGTCACTTTCTTTTGTAGGATCCAATTTTCTGGATCATTGATTGCATGGATGGAATCGATGGTTGGATCGAGCATCACACCTTGACCTCCAAAAGAGAATAAAGGTTTACAGATGTATTCAGCTAAATTCAATGCAGTACCAATTTGATTATTTTTCCAATCAGCTAATAGATATGCTTCTGGAATCAGTGGATGATTAAATAGGGGTAATATATATTTACTAATCCTAAAAAAATGATTCGGATGATTGATCCATTCTATATTTTCTGCTAGTTCAAGTAATTGGAATTGTTGTATAAACACGGGGGCTTGTTGCATTAATTCATCATATACCACACGATTGTAGATGCGTTCAATCTTGTATTCAATTCCATCTTTTTGATAGTAAAGACTTTTGTCTTTTAAGTAAATTTGAGAAAGGCACACAATTGGTACATTCAACCATGCCTCGGTCAGCATTAGATCAGGCCTTGTCTTTTGTTCATATGGTTTGATCTCTAATAAAATGGTATGCTTAGCTTGTTCTCCAAGTACCATTGACTTAAAAAAATCAAGGTAGCTTGCTTGGGTATATCCATTTAAAAATGGTGAAAAGTTTTTTGGTAAATGAAACACTTTCTCCAATGCTTGTGCTTGTAATAATTCAAAAGCAAATAAAGAAGGGAATCCTTGTAATTCAATTAATTGAGGCATCGATTTTCCATCTTGCTGTTCAGCAATCGCAAAGTCAATCACGATACATTCAGGTAGGGTAGCTTCATTTGGAATATGCAATCCTTTAGGAATAGCATCAGCAGTTTGATTGCTGAAGGATGGGTGCGTTATGAATTGACATATGTAATCGCCAGCATCTAACAATTGCATTTTGAAATCTCGATCTATAAAGACCGGGGTTTCTGCAATTCTAAAAGGGATAGGGTCTTTAAATGGTTCATTTAAAAGAGCAAGGTATTGTTGATACTTAGCTTCTGTAAATTGTTCGTTGAATGCTGCTCTAATTGCTGGAATCATACAGGCAACATTTGGTTCAAAAAGTTGGGAATAAACCTGCTACAAGTATGTTTGATTTTAGAATCTTCTTCTAAGGATTGGATAATTTGATGCCACTTTTCTTCACTGAAGTCTTCAACGACCGCAGTCTTAATAGCATCTGTATTAAAGTAGATTGAAAGTCTTTCTTTGGTTGCTTCTGGATGAAATTGAACACCAATCATCTTATCACTAAATGCCACTGCCATCAGTGCCCTTTCATAAGGTAGTTGAGGTCTTATTTTTTCTAATGCGATGATGGTGGCACCCATGGATTCAATTTTTTCATCATTGGGTTCAGTAATCTGATACATGCGACTCTCCAAAGCAAAAAATGGATCAGGTAAAGCTTCAAAAATGGCGTGATCCGCAGTTGGGTGGATAGGAAGAATGCCAAGCTGCTTAGATTTTCTTAAACCTACTTTTCCAATATCAAAATGCCTACAAGCAATTTGAAAACTATGACATATTAAAAGCACAGGTTTTTTTTGTGCATACATTTGGTCTAACCAATTGCAATAGGCCCTATCCCATGCTGTGGTATGCGTGTCTATGGGAGAACCAGGACCACCCGAGGAAAGATATAAATCATAAGTATCGTCTGGTAATGCATGCTTAACACGAACATCAAATACGGTAGTCATGATTGTGATAGATTGTTTTTTACTCCAATCATCTAGTATATCCATAATACAATCCATCCCTACATTAGCACTGCCTTCATACAGGTCTAGTATAGCAATATGAATAGGATTGGATTGCGACATTATAAATAATTCAAATTAGTTTTTGGACTCAACTGTAATAAGGTTTCATACATTAATTGAATAGTGTCCACGATATCTTTTTTATGAATCATTTCTACTGTAGTGTGCATATACCTTAATGGAATAGATATCAAAACAGAAGGGCATCCGTCATTGGCATAAGCAAAGCTATCTGTATCAGTTCCTGTACTTCTGCTAAGTGTTCTAAATTGTACTGGAATTTTTTTATTTTTTGCTGTTTCTTCTACGATCGCTAATAATTTATTGTGGATTGCAGGAGCATAAGCTAATGAAGGACCTTTACCACATTGGATATCGCCCTCAATTGCTTTATTAATCATTGGAGTATGCGTATCATGTGTCACATCAGTCACAATAGCTATATTGGGCTTAATTCTTCTAGCAATCATTTCGGCGCCTCTTAAACCAATTTCCTCTTGAACCGCATTGACAATGTATAAGCCAAATGGTAACTTCTTTTTATTTTCTTTCAGCATTCTTGCCACTTCTGCAATCATGAATCCACCAATTCTATTATCAAATGCTCTACCAATGATAAAGTCATGTGCTAATTCGTCAAAGCCTTCTTCATAGGTTACTACTGCGCCAATATGAATGCCTAGTGCTTCTACTTCTTTTTTAGATCTTGCGCCGCAATCTAATGTTAGATTATCCACTTTAGGTTGTGGTTCTTTTTGTTCTGGATTGCTCAATCTTGTATGGATTGCAGGCCATCCAAACACTGCTTTTACAGGCCCTTTTTTCCCATGAATCCAAACACGCATAGATGGCGCAATTTGATGGTCCACACCGCCATTGCGTTTAAGGTAGATCAAACCTTGATCACTCACATAATTGACAAACCAACTTATTTCATCCGCGTGTGCTTCAATCACCACTTTAAATGGTGCATCTGGATTGATGACACCCACTGCAGTACCATATGGATCCGAAAAAGTGGTATCCACATATTGCGTCAAGTAATTCAACCAAATTTTTTGGCCACTTGTTTCAAAACCAACTGGTGAAGGATTGTTGATATATTCCTTTAAAAATTGGTATGCTTTTGGGTCTAGTAAATCTTTTTTCTTAGCGTTACTTACTTTATTTGTACTCACTTTTTTTGTGGTTGCTTTTGCCATAGTTCGTTTAATTATAACCCTTGCAAGATACTTCTTTCTTTATTTATTAATACATTTGTATCAAACCTAGGTAGTTTGGT
>CAIZLI010000218.1 GCA_903933765.1 uncultured Bacteroidota bacterium | reverse complement strand
TTGATGTTGGTTGACTTAGCAAGAAACGATTTAAGCAGGGTTTGTACCGAAGTGCGTGTAAAACATTATCGACAAGTACATTATTATAGTCATGGGATTCATTTGGGGAGTGAGGTAGAAGGTAAGGTGGCTAAGGGTGCCAATCCGTTTCATTTAATTGCAAAAACATTTCCTGCTGGCACATTGAGTGGCGCACCAAAATTTAAAGCAATGCAATTGATAGATGGCATTGAACCAACTAAGCGATCTTATTATGGAGGTTGTATTGGTTTTGTTGGTTTTAATGGCAGTTGTAATCAAGCCATTATGATTCGAACTTTCTTGAGTAGGCAAAATACATTGACCTACCAAGCAGGGGCTGGTGTAGTGGCAGCAAGTGACCCAGAAAATGAATTACAAGAAGTGAATAATAAATTAAATGCATTAAAGACCGCCATTGTATTGGCTGAAAAAATTTAATAAAGATCCAATGAAAATATTAGTATTTGATAATTACGATTCCTTCACTTATAACTTGGTTCAAATGATCAAGGAGCAGTCGAACGCAATGGTGGAGGTTTTCAGGAACGATGAAATTTCTTTGGAAGCGATCAAGGCCTATGATAAAATTTTATTGTCACCTGGTCCAGGTATACCATCTGAATCCGGCTTGCTCCTCCCTTTAATAAAAACCTATGCTGCTACTAAATCTATTTTAGGTGTTTGTCTTGGACAACAAGCCATTGCAGAAGCTTTTGGTGGTAGTTTAACGAATCTATCTAAAGTGTATCATGGTATTGCAACGCCTGTCGAATTAATTGGGGCATCAAATTTATTTGAAGGACTACCAAAAACATTTCAAGTAGGGAGGTACCATAGCTGGGTGGTGAATGAACAGGATCTACCTGCCGAATTAAAAGTGACATCTAAAGACGCCGATGGTTATATCATGTCGCTAGAACATACTAGTTATGATGTGAAAGGGGTGCAATACCATCCTGAAAGCGTCTTAACACCAGATGGCGCTAAGATCATTGGTAACTGGTTGAAAAATTAATAAAATATTTAGATGAAAAAGATATTACAATATTTATTTGAACATAAAACTTTGAGTCGAGACGCTGCTAAAGAGGTGTTGACTCAGATTGCGCAAGGCGTTTACAATGAACACGAAGTCACCTCCTTTGTGACCGTGTTCTTAATGCGCAGTATTACCATTGACGAATTAATGGGTTTTAGAGATGCTTTGTTATCCCTTGCAGTGCCTTTGAATTTAGGCATTGACAATGCAATGGATATTGTAGGTACAGGTGGAGATGGCAAAGACACTTTTAATATTTCTACATTGGCATGTTTTATTGTGGCAGGTGCTGGTCAACCCGTAGTGAAACATGGTAATTATGGTGCTTCAAGTGTAAGTGGTTCATCCAATGTAATGGAACAACTAGGGTATGTATTTAAAAATGACGAAGCTGCCTTAACCAAAGAAGTGAAGGAAGCGGGCATTTGTTTTTTACATGCACCCTTGTTTCATCCAGCACTCAAAACAGTGGGTCCAATCAGAAGAAATATGGGGCTTAGAACTTTCTTCAATATGCTAGGTCCGATTGTGAATCCAGCAAAACCTGCTTATCAATTAATAGGGGTGTATAATTTAGAGATGGCAAGGATTTATAATTATGCCATGCAATCCTTAGGAAAAGAATTTACATTGATCCATAGTTTGGATGGGTATGATGAAATTTCATTGACCTCTGATACCAAAATCATTTCCAATAAAGGGGAGTTCATTATGACGCCTTATCAGTTAGGCAAACGCAAAGTTTTTGCTGAAGAATTATACGGAGGTAATACAGTAGAAGCGGCTGCTGCTATATTTAAAAAAATTATTCAAGGCGATGGTAGTTGGTCCCAAAACGCGGTGGTATTAGCGAATGCAGCCATGGCGCTTCAGGTAACTGGACAATATGAAAACTATGAAGCTGCCTTTCAGGCTGCTGTAAAGAGTTTAGAATCAGGCGCTGCCAATAATTGCTTAAATCAATTAATCAGTTTGCAGAAATGAGTACAAATATCCTAGCTAAAATTGTCGATCATAAAAAAATCGAAGTAGCCGAAAGGAAAACGCAAATGAGCATTGCGCAATTAGAAGCGATGCCATTGTATCATCAAGTGGGCCATTCATTGAAATTAAATTTACTGAATGCAGACTTAACTGGCATCATTGCAGAATTCAAAAGACAATCACCATCCAAAGGTGTGATCAATGATACTGCATCGGTGGCTGATGTAGCAAATGCCTATACCCAATTTGGGGCAGCAGGTATTTCGGTATTAACTGATAAGACATTTTTTGGCGGAACTTTAGATGATTTAAGTATTGCAGTCAAAAATCCAATACCAGTTTTAAGAAAAGAATTTATTATCGACGAATTTCAATTGATAGAAGCAAAAGCCTATGGCGCTTCGGTGATCTTATTAATTGCAGCTTGTTTAACTCCAACTGAAACCCACGCTTTAGCCAAGTTTGCAAAAAGCCTTGGATTGGAAGTGTTGTTAGAAATTCATGACGCAACTGAACTTGGACATATTTCGGAAACAGTAGATTTTGTAGGGATCAACAATAGAAGTTTAAAATCTTTTGAAGTCAATATTGAACATAGTTTAGCATTGAAACATCAATTACCAAAAGGCATCTTAAGTATTGCCGAAAGTGGTATTTATAGTGTAGAGACTTTTAAATTATTAAAAAAAGAAGGCTTTGATGGATTTTTAATGGGAGAATATTTTATGAAGCAAGCAAATCCTGCTGCTGCTTTTGAAGCATTTGTTAGATCAATTAAAACGGATAACAATGCAAATTAAAGTATGCGGCATTACGAATTTAGAACAGGCAACTGCATTGCAAGCAATGGGGGTACACTATATTGGTTTTATATTTTACCCAGCATCTAAAAGATACGTTTTAGAAAAATTAAGCCTAGCTGATTTAGCTAGTTTTAAACCAGTGGGTGTGAAAAAAGTGGGTGTTTTTGTGAATGAACCATTGGATCAATTATTGCAGATAGTTCAATCAGCTGAGTTAGATCTGGTACAATTACATGGAGATGAAAGTCCGGAATATTGTGCAGCAGTGCGTCAGAAAGTACTAACGATTAAAGTGTTTAGAGTGGGTGCAGCTGTCCCCGATTTTGCAGCTTATGAAGCGTCAGTTGATTATTTCTTATTTGATACAGATAGCGCTTTGTATGGTGGTACAGGGCAGCATTTTAATTGGGAATTAATCAAAGGGTCAACCATTCCTAAGCCCTATTTTTTGAGCGGGGGTATTGGACCAAACGATATAAAAGGAATACAAGTGATGGAAAAAACAAAAGCAGGAAAATCATTACTTGCTTTGGATATCAATAGTCAATTTGAATTGGCACCCGGGATGAAAGATTTAGAAAAAATAAAAATATTTATCAATGCATTTATTTAACGAATTAACCAATTATCAGCAGCCAAGTGAAGAAGGGTATTATGGCCAGTATGGTGGGGCCTATATTCCAGAAATGCTTTACAGCAATGTAGAGACATTGAAAAATCAGTATTTGCAGATCATGGATGATCCTGCTTTTAAAGCCGAAGTAGCTGCTTTATTAAAGGATTATGTGGGAAGACCAACGCCTTTATTTTATGCAGAAAGATTGAGTGCCGAAATTGGCGCAAAAATTTATTTAAAGCGCGAAGACCTATGTCATACTGGAGCACATAAAATTAACAACACCGTTGGTCAAATTATTTTGGCACAAAGATTAGGTAAAAAGAAGATCATTGCAGAAACGGGCGCAGGTCAACATGGTGTGGCTACAGCAACAGTTTGTGCATTAAAAGGAATGGAATGTGTGGTGTATATGGGTGAAAAAGATATTGAGCGACAAGCACCCAACGTGGCAAGGATGAAAATGCTGGGTGCGAAAGTGGTGCCTGCAGTAAGCGGAAGTAAAACATTAAAAGATGCCACCAATGAAGCCATACGTGCATGGATCAACGAACCTGATACCACACATTATATCATTGGTAGTGTAGTAGGACCGCATCCTTATCCCGATATGGTCGCTCGTTTTCAAAGTGTAATTAGTGCAGAAATGCGCACACAATTAGAAGCAGTTACTGGTTCGGCTTTGCCAACACATGTAGTTGCCTGTGTAGGAGGTGGTAGTAATGCTGCTGGCGCTTTTTACCATTATTTAAATGAACCTACTGTGGAATTAGTGGCTGTAGAAGCTGCTGGACATGGGGTGTATTCTGGTATGAGTGCAGCCACCACGCAATTGGGTAGCACAGGCATTTTGCATGGTAGTAAAAGTATTGTGATGCAAACCAAGGATGGACAGGTAGTAGAGCCACATAGTATTTCTGCTGGTTTAGATTATCCAGGCATTGGACCATTGCATGCTTTTTTATATGCATCTAAACGTGGCACATTCATGAGTGCGACAGATGAAGCAGCACTTAAATGGGCTTTTCATTTATCTGAGATGGAAGGTATTATTCCAGCATTAGAAACAGCGCATGCCTTTGCAGTCTTACCCGAAATGAATTTAAAACCAACAGATGTGGTGATTGTTTGTTTGAG
>CAIZLI010000217.1 GCA_903933765.1 uncultured Bacteroidota bacterium | reverse complement strand
TGTCCCTAAATTAATCATGGGCTCTATTGCCAATACTAAATTTTCTACCAACTTCATGCCTGTCCCTCTTTTGCCATAATTAGGCACTTGAGGGTCTTCATGTAATGCTGTTCCTAAACCATGTCCCACTAGCTCTCTCACCACACCATATCCATTTTTTTTCTCGGTATGTTCTTGTACAGCAAAACCAATATCACCTACTCTATTATTCACAATTGCTTTTTCGATTCCCTTGTATAAAGATTCCTTTGTCACTTTCACCAATTTCAAGAGTTCAGGTGCGACTTCTCCTAATATAAAAGTATACGCATGGTCTCCATGCCAGCCATTTAAAACCACACCTAAGTCAATAGATACAAGATCTCCCTCTTTCAATGCTGTTTTATTTGGAAAACCATGCACCACCACATCATTCACTGATGCACAAATATTGTGCGGATAACCATGATAATTATAAAATGATAATATTCCTTTGTGCTCTTTCACAAATTCCATGCAGAATTGATCTATATCTAAAGTCGTCATGCCAGGCTTAATCACTTTCGCAACTTCTGTCAATGTTTGACTCACTAATAAAGCAGCTTCTTTCATTAAGCCAACTTGTTCTTCTGTTTTAGTATATACCATAGAAAGCGAATTCGATGCTAAAAAAAACAAACCTGTCTTTTAATGGACAGGTTTGTAAATATAATTATTTTATAAAAAATTACATACCTGTAATTGGTGATCTGCCTTGAACACGACCTGTACTCATCAATCCATCATATTGACGCATTAATAAATAAGTTTCGATCTGTTGTAATGTATCCAAAACAACACCTACCATAATCAACAATGAAGTACCTCCAAAGAATGTGCTAAAACCTTGGGTCACTCCCAATTTTTGAGCAAAGCCCGGAAGGATACCTACCAATGCTAATAAGATCGCACCTGGTAATGTAATTCTATCCATCACTGCACCAATATAGTCTGTTGTTGGTTGGCCTGGCTTCACACCTGGGACGAATCCGTTGTTACGCTTAAGGTCTTCAGAGATCTGCTTTGGATTAAAAATTAAAGCAGTATATAAGAAAGTGAATCCAATTACCATCACAGAATAAATCAACATATACCACACATTACTGTGGTCATTGAAAATTCTAACGATGCCTTGTGCAGAATCAATATTTGTAAAAGAAACTAAAGTAGGTAAGAACATGATCGCTTGTGCGAAGATGATTGGCATGACACCAGCACTGTTTACTTTAACAGGTAAGAACTGACGTGCGCCACCCACTTGAGCACCACCTATTACTTGCTTTGCATAAGTTACAGGGATCTTACGAACACCTTGTACTAATAAAATCAAGCCCATAATGATGGTCACTAAAATAGCAACTTCAATTAAGAAAATTAACAAACCACCACCACCTTTTTGGCTTTTAGAACCAAATTCCATGATGATTGATTGTGGTAAACGCGCTAAGATACCCACCATGATGATGATAGAAGTACCATTACCTAAACCTTTATCTTGAATTTTCTCACCTAACCACATTACAAACAATGTACCGGCTGTTAATGTAATTACAGTAGAGAACCAGAAATAATCTTTGTAAGCAGGGATCAATGCATCTGCATAACCCGGGCTATTTAAATAAGCAACATAAGCACCCGCTTGGAACAATGTAACAATCACGGTCAAATAACGTGTCCATTGATTGATTTTGTTTCTTCCACTCTCGCCTTCTTTTTGAATTTTTTGTAATTGAGGCACTAAAATAGTCATCAATTGCATAAAGATAGATGCAGAGATATAAGGCATAATACCCAAAGCTAAAATTGAAGCTTGAGAAAATGCACCACCAGCGAACATATCGAAAATACCTAATAGACCATTGTTACCGCCTGCTTTTTGAGCAGCTTCGATAGCCAATGGATTAATTCCAGGTAAAGTGATTTGTGCACCAATTCTATAAGTCAATACGAACAACAAAGTCACTATAATCTTAGATTTTAGTTCGTCGATTGCCCAAATATTTTTAAAAGTATCTATTAGTTTTTTCATCAGTGTTTAATTATGTGCTTGGCCCTTTAAATTGAAAAGACGCACTGTTAATGCGTCTTGCAATATACTAAAAAAATTAGATTATTTCGATGGTTCCGCCAGCTGCAACAATCGCAACTTGTGCTTTCTTGCTTGCTGCGTTGACTCTGAAATTGATCTTAGTATTT
>CAIZLI010000216.1 GCA_903933765.1 uncultured Bacteroidota bacterium | reverse complement strand
GTTGAAAGACATGCCATACATAGGTTCCCTGTCATAGCCTTCTACCATCAGTCCCCACCATTTATCTCGATCCCCAAAATTCACTGGTCCATCCATGGCTTCCATGCCCTCGGATATCAACCATGCTTTTGCTGTATCAAATAATAAGTTCGCTACTTGTTGATCATTGATAGCATCAAAATAGCCAACACATCCAGTTGGGAACTCGGTGCCTTTATTGATGTATTTTTTATAATGAAATGCTGCAATACGGCCAAGGGTCTTGCCTGTTTCGTCTTGAACAATCCATCTTTTTGCAGCACCATCTTTGAAAAGCTTATTCTTAGCAGGATTAAAAGTGTCCAACACTTCATTGTCTAATGGTCGAATATAGTTTGGGTTATCCTGATTGACAAGGGCATTGATTTTTACAAAGGAATGATCTAATGCAGGGGTATTGACTTCAATGACTTTCATGATTGCAAATTAGAAATTTTTTAAGCAACTTAAGGCAAAAATGCCTGCTGTCTCTGTTCTGAGCCGAGTTGGGCCAAGGTCAATTGGGGTGAACTTATTTGCTATGGCGGATTCAATTTCTAATGGCGCAAAGTCGCCTTCGGGGCCAATTAAAAGCAATAAGTCATTACTAGGCTCAATAGATTGGATGCTTGTTTTAGACAAAGGTGCACAATGTGCGATAAGTTTTTGAGTTGCAGTTTGCTTTGATATGAATGGCTCAAAAGGAGTTGGTTCATTTAAAATAGGTAACCAGGTTTGTTGACTTTGAATCATGGCAGATTGTATGATCTGCTGCATCCTTTCTGTTTTAAAACGTTCGTGAATGGTTCTTTCACAAATCAATGGGGTAATATTTGTTACGCCAATCTCTGTTGCTTTTTCAAAAAGCCATTCTAAACGCACTGCATTTTTTAATAAGGAAATGCCGAGTTGTAATTTTTGTTTAGGAGGGTCTGTTTGAACAGACTTTGTAATTGTTACTAAGGCATTTTTTTTATGTGCTACCTGGATGGTTGCGTGAAACAATCCGCCTAGTCCATTGGTGATATCTATCTGTTCACCCACATCCATCCTTAGTACTTGAACACAATGTTTACTAGATGTTTCACTCAGCGTAAACTGCGTCATCCCTGTTGCAATCAATGGTTCGTAAAAATAGGGCACTGACATAGATTCGGTTTAGAATGGTTGATCGTCATTTGAGTCATCATCAAATTCTCCGCCATTCATTTTGCTTCCTTGAATAAAAAATCTTCCACCATCTTGCGCATCTGATCCGCCTATATTGGAAGAGAGGGGTTTATAATTATTACTTAGCCCTGGTATGCCAGTAGCGCCATCCCATTCTTCGAATTTCTGCACGTCTAATCTTGCTCTTAATTTGATTAAATCCAATGAGCCATTTCTATGCTTCGCAATCCTGATATGTGTTTCACCCATCGTAGATTCACCCATCTCGTTGCTCATCACTTCATAATATTCTGGTCTGTAAATGAACATCACCATATCCGCATCTTGTTCAATCGCACCAGATTCACGTAAATCACTCAACTGCGGCATCTTACTTTCTTTTCTGGTTTCCACCGCACGACTCAACTGTGATAAGGCAATGATTGGTACATTCAATTCCTTCGCCAAGGCTTTTAAACTTCGAGAGATATTGCTAATCTCTTGTTCTCTATTTGAATTCCTGTCGCCAGTGCCGCTCATTAATTGTAGGTAGTCAATGATGATGATTTTAACATCATGCTTGTTCACCAACCTTCTTGCTTTTGCCCTGAACTCAAAAATATTTAAGGCAGCAGTATCGTCAATATAAATGGGCGCAGACTCTAATCGGTTGATGCCCTTCGTATGCAATTGTTGGTATTCGTAATCTTCTAATTTACCTCTTGAAATTTTTTCCATTTTAATCTCACTCTCCGCACTTAAAATACGTTGTACTAACTGAGAAGCACTCATCTCCAAACTAAAAAAGCCTACACCCTGAGGCTTAGTTGGATGCAATGCTGCATTACGCGCCAAATTCAACGCGAATGCGGTTTTACCCACAGAAGGACGGGCTGCTAAAATGATTAAATCTGTTGGCTGCCATCCAAAAGTGATTCGATCTAGTGATGCAAATCCACTAGGCACACCAGATATCTCATCTTTTTTAGTTCTTAATTCATCAATACGTGTAATGGATTCTGCCAAAGCATTCCCAATGTCTACAAAGTTTTTCTTTAAGTAGTTATTGGTGATATTGAACATTTTTGTTTCGCTCTCGTCTAACAAATCAAAAACATCGGTACTGTCTTCGTATGAATTGCTAATAATTTCGCCGCTAATTCTGATCAGTTCTCTTTGAATAAATTTCTGTAAAACAATTTTAGAATGCGCATCTATATTCGCTGTAGAGACAACGACATTGGTTAATTTAGAAATATAATACGCGCCACCCACTTGATCTAAATACTCGCGCATTTTTAATTCTTCTACCACGGTTAACATGTCAATAGGCATGTTCTTTTGTTGTAAACTTTGCATCGACTGAAAAATCATTTGATGCGCTTCTACATAAAAACATTCAGGCTTCAATATTTCTGTCACTGTATCAAATGCACTTTTCTCTAAAAGAATCCCACCAAGAATCGCTTCCTCCAACTCTCTTGCTTGCGGTGGAATTTTTCCATACATCATGGCACTCACGTCTAAAGAGCTAGTTTTTTTTCTCGTTGTTGATCTTGTATTGAGGTTAGGTAGGGCCATAATGATACTTGCTTTTCTGACTACGAAAATCCCTTCAAAATTCGGCATCCCGAAATTTAATTATCCAACTTGCTTATTCACAACCCTTTTTAATGGGATTTGCACATTAAAATTACAGTTATTCACGGGTTATTCATAGGTTATGCACGGGTTATTTAAACATAAAATTGTATTTTTGATTCGTACCTTAAAGTAGCATCATGACCATTAGTTATCGCTGGCTGTGTGAATATTTACCAGCTCCCATTCCCAAAGAAGAATTATCTACCATATTGACATCTATAGGCTTAGAAGTTGAATCCTTAGAAATGTATGAAAATTTTAAGGG
>CAIZLI010000215.1 GCA_903933765.1 uncultured Bacteroidota bacterium | reverse complement strand
TTTACCTGCTGCTTTAAAGCCAGGTCAAAAATTTACTTTCAAATTAAACTGGAGTTATAAAATTACAGATCGTATGACCGTTGCTGGTCGTGGGGGTTTTGAGTATTTCCCAGAAGATGGCAACTATTTATTTACGATGGCACAATGGTATCCTCGTTTATGTGTTTATTCTGATTTCCAAGGTTGGCAAAATCATCAATTCACCGGTCGTGGTGAGTTCGCTTTGGTTTTTGGAAATTATAAAGTAGCTATTACTGTTCCAAGTGACCACGTGGTAATGGCAACTGGACAAGGACAAAACTATTCGGCGGTATTATCTGCTGCGCAGTTGGCAAGATGGACTAAAGCACAAACTGCAACAGAACCTGTTGAAGTGGTTACTTTAGACGAGGCAAAAGCTGCAGAAAAAAATAAAGCAACAACCAATGAAACTTGGGTATTTAATGCAGAAAATGTGCGTGACTTTGCATTTGGAAGTAGCCGTAAGTTTGTTTGGGATGCGATGGCTGCAAATGTGGAAGGTAAAAAAGTAATGTGTATGAGTGCTTATGGAAAAGAGGCGTATGGTTTATATCGTAAGTTTTCAACGAAGGCGGTAGCACACACTATTAAAAGCTATTCTAAATTTAGTATTGCTTATCCTTATCCTGTAGCACAAAGTATTGAAGCATCTAATGGTATGGAATATCCTATGATATGTTTTAACTACGGTCGAACAAGTGCGGATGGTACTTATACGGAGTCTGCTAAAAATGGCATGTTAGGGGTAATTATACATGAAGTTGGACATAACTTTTTCCCAATGATCATCAATAGCGATGAGCGTCAATGGTCATGGATGGATGAGGGATTAAATTCGTTCGTTGAATATTTGACGGAGGAATTATATGATAATAAATTCCCTTCTCGTGGGGGACCAGCTTGGACGATTGCAGATTATATGCGTTTACCTAAAGATCAATTAGAACCCATCATGACGAATAGTGAAAACATTATTCAATTTGGTCCTAATGCTTATACTAAGCCAGCAACAGCAATGAATATTTTGAGAGAAACAATCATGGGTCGTGAATTATTTGATTATGCATTTAAGGAATATGCGCGTCGATGGGCATTTAAGCATCCAACACCCGCTGATTTATTCAGAACTATGGAAGATGCGAGTGCAGTTGATTTAGATTGGTATTGGAGAGGATGGTTTTATGGAATTGATCCAGTTGATATAGCGATTGATACAGTAAAACATGCAGTGTATGACGCTACTGCAGCAGCTCCTGCCGCAATGGGTGGTGGTATGATGCGTGCTGGTCGTGGTGGAATGGGTGGTGCAAGAGGAATGGATAAGCCACAGGTGCCAGAATTTGATGACATTTCTAAGGTAAGAAATAGGGCGGACAAGTCAATTGTATTTTTAACAGATTCAGATACGACACTTCGTGATTTCTATTGGAGATACGATCGTGGAATCGAGCCTTATGACACAGCAACAAAACAACCTGCAATGAATTTTGGTGCACCAGAAGCTTTGACTGATGCAGAGAAGGCAAAATATTCGGATGTTAATTTATATGAAATTACTTTCTTGAACAAAGGCGGATTGGTGATGCCAATCATAGTAGAATTT
>CAIZLI010000214.1 GCA_903933765.1 uncultured Bacteroidota bacterium | reverse complement strand
TGCAACAAGTGGATGTCATTAAAAAAACAATTCCTGTAGAGCAGGTAGCCACTTTTATTTACACTTCGGGTACAACTGGAACACCAAAGGGTGTGATGTTGACACACCATAATATTTATTTCAATTTACAATCGGGTAAAAATAGTTTTCCTTTTCCAGACAGGCCCGATCAAAAAGTATTGAGCTTTTTACCATTGAATCATATTTTTGAAAAAGTGGCTTCCTATATTTATATGTATAGTGGGATGAGTATCTACTATGCTGAATCCATGGACACCATTGGTGATAACTTAAAAGAAGTTTCACCAGACGCATTCTCTACCGTGCCAAGATTATTGGAAAAAGTATTCGAGAAAATCATGATCAAGGGCGAAGAGTTGACTGGCCTTAAACGCAAATTATTTTTCTGGGCAGTTGCTTTAGGAGAACAATATGATAATTTAAAACCAGGATCTGCTTGGTATCAATTCCAATTGAAGCTTGCCAATAAAATTATTTTTAGTAAGTGGAGAGAAGCATTAGGTGGCAATGTAAAATTCATTGTAACTGGTGGTGCAGCATGTCAGGTAAAATTATTGCGCATTTTTAATGCTGCTCAAATACCAGTGTATGAAGGCTATGGTCCAACCGAGAACAGTCCTATCATTAGTATCAATTATAGAACACCAGGTGATATGAAATTTGGAACGGTGGGCTTACCAATACAAGGTGTTCAAATGAAATTAGAGGCAGACGGAGAAATTTGTGTTGCAGGACCAAGTGTGATGAAGGGCTATTATAAATTACCAGAATTAACTGCAGAAACCATTATCAACGGATGGTTGCATACAGGTGATATAGGTGAGATTATAGATGGTAAGTTTTTAAAAATTACAGATCGCAAAAAAGAATTGTTCAAAACAAGTGGCGGAAAATATGTTGCGCCACAGCCAATCGAAAACAAGATGAAGGAAAGTCCTTTCATCGAACAGATTGTTTTAATTGGAGACAATAAGAAAATGGTGAGTGCATTGGTTGTACCGAGTTTTGCTAAACTGAAAGAGTGGGCAAAACAACATGGTATTGAATATACAAGCAACGAGGCCATGATTCAAAATACCATGGTGCTTACAACTTTTGAATCTATCATTGCCGAATACAATCAATTATTCAATCAGGTAGAGCAAGTGAAAAAGTTCACTTTATTGCCTAGAGAGTTTACCATTGACAAAGGAGAGATGACCCCTAAATTAAGTATACGCCGTAAGCAAATTCTTGCGAATTTTGAAAAAGAGATTGACTTAATGTATCATGGATAAAATTAAAATTGATTTATCAAGTTTAATGAGTCAAACATAGAATGAACTAATAAAATTAAAGTTTGCTGAGTCGGTCATTGTTTTAACTAATTAAATTAAAAGGTTGCTTTATGAAAAAAATAATTTTATTAAGTGGCTTGCTTTTTTTAGTTGTCTTTCATGTAAAAGCACAGGCTCCTTCGAATCCTTACTTTAACCACAAGGGTAAATTAATTATTATTGGCGGGGGTTCTATTCCAGATTCTTTATTTGAATTTTTTGCAGCGCATTGTGGCGGCAAGGATCAACCTGTTGTGTATATACCTACTGCGACATCGGACGAAAAATACATTCAAGAAGGAGGGCATTTAGTGAAATTTAGTTCAAGAGGTTTTACGAATTTGTCAACAATTCATACTAGAGATAAAGTCAAAGCAGATGCGCCAGAAAATATTGCACTCATGAGAAAGGCGAAGGGTATTTTCTTTGGCGGAGGCGACCAGGACTTAATTGCAGCAGCCTATGGCAATACACAATTGTATAAAGAGATGCTTGCTTTATTAGACAGAGGTGGCGTGATTATGGGCACTTCTGCAGGTGCGACGATTATGGGCGCATTGTTGGTTGGTGGCGATGCAAGAAAAGACCTTACTAAAAATTTTCCATTTCAACCTGCATTCTCATTTATACAAAACGTAGACATCGACCAACATGTATTGGTGCGTAATAGGCAATTTGATTTAATACCCGTGATTGAAACCTATCCAAATCATTTAGGTGTGGGGATAGATGAGTCCACAGCCATTATAGTAGAAGGACATCAATTTAAAGTGTGGGGTAATTCTTATGTGATGGTCTATGATGCCAAAGACTGGGCGAAACAAAAAGCAAATTATGGCAAAGTACTTAAGCCATTTAAAATGATGTACAGCGGACAATCATTTGATTTGAATACGCATCAGATAAAAAAGTAGTCTATTATTTTACAGCACTCTTTTCTTTGATGATGGTTTGTACATCTTTATTTTGAATACGGCTTTCTAACCAAGAGATAATGTCTAAATACATAAAGGCGCGGCTCTCTAATTTATTATGTTCCAATGGACCTAGTATGGTTAATAAATCTTCGAAAGCTAATTTCAGTTCCTCTTTATTAATACCAGCCACACCTGCACGACCATATTTTTGAATCATTTTTTTCAAGAAGTTAAAAAGTACTTCCTCGACTGTACTAAGGTTATCCATCTTACCCATAAAGCGATACACCGATTTAGATAAGTAGTTCACCACTTCCATATTGCCTAATTCAAAATGTGCAATCAAGTGCAATAAGCGTGCGTAACATTGTAAGTCGTCACGAAGGTTTAATTTCCAATTGATGATATTGTTTAAGTAATCAATGGCCTTCGCAGGTTCCCCGGCACCAAAATACAAACAAGCAATTTTATAGTAAAACACCAACACACGGTGGCTGTCAATGAAAGGCTCAATCTCTTGTAATTGCGCCTCCATGCTAGGTATCATGTTTAAGCCTTCGCTAAAACTACCTTCTAAAAAGTGTTGATTGATTTTTGCAATATAGATATAGACAAAACATTGTATCTGGTTATTTTTATTATCTAACACAATTGGTGCTTCGCTAAATTTTTCAAGAACTGCAATGGTGTCTTTAAATTTTGGCAGGTTACGTAAATCAAAAAATGCACTTATTAAATTGTGAAGGCCTTTAATGTATTGCGCCGTCTCAATGGTTTTCATGTTCTCATTGGCTTCGTATAAGTCCACCCACTTTTGACTATAACGATAATGCATTAAAAAATCTTGGTTGATAAAACTATGCCAGCACATGCATTGAAAACGATATAGCTGTTCATAAAAACCTGTGGATGATTTGATGGTTTCTAAAACCGGATCCTGCATCATCTTATCTAATATCGCGCGGTCGTCGTCATTGCGTGCATGACCATGTTGAATATACCAGCCGTATAATTGTAAAGAAAGGTTAGACGCTTTGGCAATCAAATCCAAACGTTGGTTCACGTCATCAATTTCTTCACTCAATTGTTTCGCACGATCCTGCATGCTACGTGTAATATGAAGCGACTCAATCTTTTTTTCTAAGAACAACACTTGCAATAAATAAGTCACCTGGTTGTTTTGCTTGGTCAATATTTTTATTTTCTCCAACAAACGCAAACTCTGCAAGTAAAGTCCTTTGTTGTATAAAATTTTAGCATGGTCCAATTCTTCATGAATCTGCAGGTCGATATTCTCGTGTTGTTTCAACACCCTAAGGCTCGCTAAAATTTGATCGTATAAATGTGCTTTTAAATTTGATAGCTGCTGCTTTTGGATGGACTCGTTTTTTCTTAAAAGCTCTTCCTCGTCATAATCCTTCATTTTGTCCAGGGCATCAAAAAGCTGGATGATCTTTAAATCAGTAGACGCAGTATTACGGGTAACGTACAATTTGAAATTGCGTTTCTCGGCCCTTTCCAGGGATTTTAACAAAATAAACAGGGCATCCGTACTCAGGTTGGGCATCGTAACTGAATTTGATTCAATTTATTGTAAATCAATACATTATCTAAAAAATGGATCGCTTACACAGTGTAAAATAGGCATAAAAATGATCAAAAACACCCGGCTCGAATCGATAAATTTGATCAGTAAGCGGGCTAAATGCCCGTTTTGTATCTATAAACTATTCAAAATCAATAAGATGAGCGAAAAAGTCTACATATTTGACACTACCCTTAGAGACGGGGAACAGGTACCAGGTTGTA
>CAIZLI010000213.1 GCA_903933765.1 uncultured Bacteroidota bacterium | reverse complement strand
TAGAAGAACTTATTTGGCATCAACTACATCTTCGCGAGGGTGTTTATTTATACAAGGGTTCATTGACTGATTTTTACATTAGTCAAAAATGCAATTTAAAATATACCGATTTGAATTTGTTGATTGCAAGCAGGAGCTAGTCCAGTTACTTATTTTTTAAAATCAGAGAGGGAAAGCTGTTGGTTACAGAATTTGTATTCCTGTGGATCATTGCTTGCTACAATAATTAATTTATGCATGGCGTATGCTTGCATTAATTGATGGTAGGTTTGAATGCCTTCTTGATCTAAATTACTGCATGGTTCATCCAATAATAAGATAGGGGCTTGATCAAAAATAGCCAAAGCTAATTTTAATCTTTGTTTCATGCCACTACTAAAATTTCTGATCTGTTTATTTGCAGCATTGCTTAATCCAATTTTTTCTAAAAGTTCAATTGGACTTAACCCAGTTTGAAGGGGCTTGAATTGTTGATGAAAAGCAATTTGTTCTAATGCAGTAAACTCTTCTACAAGTTCTAAATAGGGTGCAGCAATACTGATATATTGAAAAATATTTGCACTATCAATATCTTTTCCAGAAGTATTTGTCCAATGGATAGTGCCTTTTGTAAGACCTATATAACCTGCAATAATTTGTAACAATGTACTTTTACCAGATCCATTATTACCAATCAATGCATAATGCTGCCCAGTGGTAAAGCTGAAATCAAGATTGGAAAAAATCCATTCTGTGTTAAATCTTTTGGATGCAGCGGTAACTTGAATTTGCATATTATTCATCTTCTAATGCACCTTTCACAAAACGCTTGATGATGCCTCTTCCACTGTCTCTGATAAAAGTAACAATTTCATCGCGCTCATCGGTTGCTGGTAACTCTTCCTCTATAAAAGCAAGTGCCTGTGTGGTATTCATGCCTTTATTAAAAATATAACGGTAGATATCTAAAATATGATTGATCTTTTCTAAGTCGAATCCTCTTCTTTTTAACCCAACACTATTCACGCCTCCATAACTTAAAGGGTTTCGAACAGCCTTAATATAAGGAGGCACATCCTTGCTTACCAAGCTACCTCCAGCGATATAGGAATGTTGTCCAATATGCACAAATTGATGTACCGCACTCACTCCAGCAATCCATGCATAGTCACCTAAAGTTACATGACCTGCTACTTGCACACTATTGCTTAAAATACAGTGGTTGCCAATAATACAGTCGTGTGCAATATGACTATAAGCCATAATCAAACAATGACTTCCCACTTTAGTCACCCAGCGATCAGATGTACCTCTGTTGATGGTTACAAATTCTCTGATTGTGGTATGGTCCCCAATTTCTACAGTGGTTTTTTCTCCATTGAATTTTAAATCCTGAGGATCAGCGCCTATGACTGCGCCAGGGAAGATGCGACAATTTTTTCCAACAGTGGTGCCATTCATGATGGTCACATTACTACCAATCCATGTACCTTCTCCAATTGTTACGTCACTATGAATCACAGTGAATGGATCAATTTTTACATTGGGTGCTACTTTAGCATTTGGATCGATATAAGTAAATGGATGTGTCATAGGGGTAATTTTATTCTGCTCTTTTAACAACTTGAGCAACTAGTTCTGACTCTGTAGCCACTTTTCCATTCACATAGACTGTGCCACGCATTTCGCAAATCCCTCTGCGTATTGGAGCCATCAATTCTAATTTAAGCAACATGGTATCACCAGGTCTTACCATTTGTTTAAATTTACAATTATTGATTTTTAAAAAATAGGTATCATAATCGCCTTTTGGCATGGCATTGATACAAAGGATACCACCAGTTTGTGCCAAAGCCTCAATTTGTAAAACCCCTGGCATCACTGGATTGCCTGGGAAATGTCCTGGGAAAAACCATTCATTGAATGTGACATTTTTTACACCTACAATAGATGTGTCTGTCAATTCAATGATCTTGTCCACCAATAAAAAAGGATGACGATGTGGTAAAGTTTTTTCTATTTGCTCTAAAGTATAAACAGGCGTTGCACTTGGGTCATAAACAGGTACGGGTAAAACCTTATTAGCTAAAACCATTGCTAAATTATTAAATGTGCCT
>CAIZLI010000212.1 GCA_903933765.1 uncultured Bacteroidota bacterium | reverse complement strand
TACAAAAGCATTAATCGCTAGGGGTTATTCCAATAAAGATATCAGCAAAGTATTGGGTGGGAATTTTTTACGCGTTTATCGTATAAACAATCCGCAATAATTAATAACTAAGTAATCGCTGCATCGTGGCTTCTAGTCTACTATTGGCTAAGTATTGTTTTTCTAATTCTAAATTAAAAGGAATGGGTGTGTCCAATGAGGCACAACGCATAATTGGTGCATCTAAATAGCTAAAACAATGTTCCGAAATCCAAGCACTTATTTCACCACCGATACCACCTGTTAAATTATCTTCATGTAGTATACAAACCTTGCCAGTTGCTTTTACTACATCACTAATGGCGTCATAATCCAAAGGTGCCAAGCTGCGTAAATCTAAAATACGAATAGCTAGTTCTGGATGGTTTTGTTGGTATTGATGTGCCCAAATCACCCCCATGCCATAAGTGATGATACAAGCATCATCACCTTCCGTAACCAGCTTTGCTTTACCCATTGGAATTTGATAATATTCATCTGGTACATCTGCGCTAATACTTCGATACAAAGCTTTGTGTTCAAAAAATAAAACTGGATTGGGGTCAGCGATAGCAGCCATCAATAAGCCTTTCGCATCCACTGGATTGGAAGGATACACTACTTTCAATCCTGGCACATGGGTAAACCAGGCCTCATTGGTTTGCGAATGAAAAGGACCTGCGCCAACACCTGCACCTGTAGGCATTCGAATCACCACATCGGCATTTTGTCCCCACCTATAATTTATTTTAGCCAAATTATTTACGATTTGATTAAAGCCAACAGAAACAAAATCTGCAAACTGCATTTCAACTACGGACTTAATTCCTTCCAAGCTTAAACCAAGTGCAGCACCTACAATAGCACTTTCGCAGATAGGTGTATTACGAACGCGTTGTTTTCCAAATTGTGCAACAAAACCTTCGGTTACTTTAAAAGCGCCGCCATATTCTGCAATATCCTGACCCATTAAAATTAATTCAGGATATAAAACCATCGCTTGTTTTAATGCTTCTGATATTGCTTCAATAAATCGCTTTGAATTCAAAATAGGGTTATTCAATTTTTCATAAGGCATAATGGCGCTTCCCTCATCAGAATAAAACACATCAGCCAATTCCTGCTCAATAGAAAAATCAAATGCTTGTGGTTGCATTGCCTCGTTTAATTCTGCATCAATATGATCTTTTATTTCATTGCGTATTGTGGCCACCTGCATTTCAGTTAATACTTTTTCCTGCACCAAAAATTGTTCGTAATTTTTAATGGGATCTTTGCGTGACCATTGTTCCATCAAATTTTTTGGAACATATTTTACGCCACTCGCCTCTTCGTGTCCGCGTATTCTAAAAGTGGTACACTCAATCAAATAAGGCCTTTGTGTATTGATACAATACTCCCTAGCACTCTGTATCGTTTGATACACTTCTAAAATATTATTTCCATCTATGCGCTCCCCTTCCATACCATAACCTTTAGCGCGATCAACTAAATATTCACAATGGTATTGCTCATTGGTAGGTGTACTTAATCCATACCCATTATTTTCAATTAAAAAAATAACAGGAAGTCCCCAAACAGCTGCCACATTTAATGCTTCGTGAAAATCACCCTCGCTCGTTCCTCCTTCCCCCGTAAATGCGAGTGTTGCTTTTAACTGCCCTCTTTGTTGATAGGCCAACGCGACACCATCTGCAATTGCTAATTGCGGACCCAAATGTGAAATCATGCCACAGATATAATGTGCTTTACTACCAAAATGAAAACTGCGTTCCCTTGCCTTAGAAAAACCAGATGCATTTCCTTGCCATTGATGAAATAAATTGACCAATGGCATATTTCGAGTCGTGAATACACCCAAATTTCGATGCAATGGAAGAATCCATTCATTTTTTTCCATAGCCAATGTTGCCCCTACCGAAATCGCTTCCTGCCCAATGCCACTAAACCATTTGCCAATTTGACCTTGCCTTAACAACACAAGCATTTTATCCTCTATCATTCTTGGCAAAAGCAAGGAGCGATAAAAATGAATCAGCTGGTCATTGTCTAATTTTCCGCGCTTAAAATTCATGGAATACAGGGTTGTGATT
>CAIZLI010000211.1 GCA_903933765.1 uncultured Bacteroidota bacterium | reverse complement strand
TCATTTTAGACAAAAGTGAAGGAATTACCATTATATTTGCAGACCCTAAGTTGGATAAAAGTGACGATATTTTAAAAGAGTTAGGGGTCATCAATAATTAAACAAACAAACAAAAATAGACATGAAGAAAGTTTTATTTGCAGCCATCTTGTTAGTGGCATGTGCTTTTGGTAACAGCGCTACTGCACAAACAAAAATTGGTTATTTCGATGACCAAAGCGTAATCGCTTTATTCCCTGGTATCCAAGAAAAGTTAGATACAGTGTTAAACTCTTATGCGAAAGATTCTTTACAAGACGAGTACAACTACACTTTAAAGGATTACCAAGTAAAAGATAGTATCTACAAAAGAGATTCTGCCGATTTGTCTAAAAGACCAAAAGCTTTACAAATGGCGACTGACGATTTAAATCGTTTGAAATACAAGTTGATCAACTGGCAACAGTATCAACAACAAATGATGGAGCAAAAACAAGAAGCTTTGTTATTGCCTTACAGACAAAAAATTGCAACAGCTTTAAGTGAAATCGTTGCTGAGCAAAAATACAATCTGGTATTGAAAGCAGATGCTTTGTCTCCTTACGCACAACCATCTATCGCTGATAACTTAACGATCCGTGTTGCTTTAAGATTAAAGCTTCCAGTTCCTAAGGACATCGAAGATGCTTTCAAAGCTGCAACAGGCGGCGCTGCTAAGCCAGCGACTCCAGCTAAAAAAGGATAATGTTTTATCTAAAATAATTGAATACACCTCGTTGTTTTACAACGGGGTGTATTAGTTTTACGAAAAAAGGGAACAGAATTTTATGCAAGCACCCATTGGCGTTTTTGATAGTGGTTACGGTGGCCTAACCATCTTAAAAGAATTGAAGCAACAACTGCCTCAATATGATTATCTCTATTTGGGAGACAATGCACGTGCACCCTATGGTACAAGGTCGTTTGATACTGTGTACCATTATACTTTAGAAGCAGTAGAATGGTTTTTCAAACAGGGCTGTAGCTTAGTTATTTTAGCATGTAATACTGCATCTGCTAAAGCATTAAGAAATATTCAACAATTGGATTTGCCAAGGATGGCACCAGATAAAAGAGTATTAGGTGTGATAAGACCTAGTTCAGAAACATTGGGTCAATTTTCATCCTCGCATCATCTAGGAATTTTAGGCACCACAGGAACTGTTCAGAGTGATAGTTATCCAATTGAGTTGTCCAAATTTGCGCCAGAAGCGACCGTTTTTCAACAAGCTTGTCCAATGTGGGTGCCATTGATCGAAAATGGGCAACAAGAAGGCCCAGGTGCCGATTATTTTGTAAAATTATACATTGATCAACTCTTTGCACAATCTGCTCAAATTGACACCGTATTGCTTGCATGCACCCATTATCCATTGATGGCAAAAAAGATCCAAAGCTTCTTACCAGAAAATGTCAAATTAGTGACACAGGGGGATATTGTTGCCAAAAGCTTGGCTGCTTATTTGCAAAATCACCCAGAAATAGACCAAAACTGTAGTAAAAATGGTCAAATCCAGTTTTATACTACAGACAATCCTACCAGCTTTGAGGAACAGGGAACGGTATTCTTTGGTCAAAAAATTGCAGCAAAACACACAGATTTAGCTTAAAAATTAAAAAAATACCCTATTTTTGCCGTCCTTTCACAGGTAGTGGTATGGTGACTGCTATAAGAACGGATTTAGAATATAAAGTATTAAACCTCAAGGGCAGATAGGAATAATCCTAATAACCCGCAAAAAAAAGTATATTATGAAACGTACATTCCAACCTCATAAACGTCGTCGTAAATCAGTTCATGGTTTCCGTAAGCGTATGGAATCAGC
>CAIZLI010000210.1 GCA_903933765.1 uncultured Bacteroidota bacterium | reverse complement strand
TTTGACGACTTAAATTGTATCAATAGAAACGTTTAAATCAGTTCCTATGCGTGAAAAAGTAGAAGACATTGAAGTCAACCTAACTGGAGAAGAATTAAATCATTCTGATGCAGCAGATAAATCAAGATGGTTTAAAAGAATTCGTAAAGGTATTAGTACTTCAACTGCAGACAAGAAAGAAACGCCAGAAGGTTTATGGACGAAATGTCCAAACTGTAACCATATTTGTACTAGTTCTGAATTGAAAGAAAATTTGTACATCTGTGACAAGTGTAATTACCACCACCGTATTGGTAGTGATGAATATTTTGCCATCTTATTTGATAGCCAAGAATTTATTGTACTTTTTGATGAAATTAAAAGTAAGGATGCACTTAATTTTACCGATCTAAAGAATTACCAAAAACGTTTAGATGAGATCCATTCTAAAACAGATTTAAAAGATTCTATGCGTGTAGGTGTTGGTAAAATGAATGGCGAAGGATATGTGGTTGCATGTATGGATTTTGAATTCATCGGGGGATCATTAGGAAGTGTGATGGGAGAAAAATTCAGCCGTGCGGTAGACTATTGTATTCAACATCGACTCCCTTTTTTAGTGATTAGCAAAAGTGGTGGTGCACGTATGATGGAAAGTGCATTTAGCTTAATGCAATTAGCAAAAACAAGTGGCAAATTATCTCAATTAAGTGATGCTAAATTGCCTTTCATCTCCTTGTTAACAGATCCTACATTTGGTGGAATCTCTGCTAGCTTTGGTATGTTAGGAGATCTAAATATTGCAGAACCAGGTGCTTTGATTGGCTTTGCAGGTCCAAGGGTGATTAAAGAAACCATCAAAAAAGATTTACCTCCCGGTTTCCAACGTTCTGAGTTCTTATTAGAACATGGATTCCTTGATTTTATAGTGGACAGAAAAGAACTGAAGCAAAAATTGTCCGAAGTGGCTTTTATGTTCAGAAGCTAATGCCAAAAAGAAATCAATTTTAAATAGTACTTTTGTATCCCGGTGTAGCACATCGGGATATTTTTTATGGCGAAAGCACCCAAGTCAATAGAATTAAACAATAGGCAGGCCTATTTCAACTACCAGATAGAAGATAAATATGTGGCAGGCATTGTATTGATGGGAACCGAAGTCAAATCGATCCGTGCTGGCAAAGTAAGTTTCAATGATTCCTTCTGTTTTTTTGACAAAGGCGAACTATGGGTAAGGTCTTTATTCATCAATGCCTATTCCCATGGCAATAAGAATAACCATATCGAAGTACATGATCGTAAATTGTTATTGACTGCAAGAGAATTAAAAAAGATTGAGGCGCAAACAAAAGAAAAAGGATTTACGATTGTGCCATTGCGCATTTTTTTTAACGATAAGCATTTTGCTAAAATGGAGATTGGTATTGGCCGCGGTAAAAAAGAATACGACAAACGCGAAACCATCAAGAACCGCGATATCGACAAAGATATCAAGCGCATCCTCGCAAAATAATCTTAGACGTACTTCCCTGTGTCTTCTTTTTTGAATTCTATCTGTTCTTTTAAAGACGCGGCATCTGGACGATGCGTCGTGGCATAAGCTGCAATAAGTAGGACGATTAAAATGCATACAGCACCAAGTACTTCTTTAGGCTCCAACCAATACCCTATTGCTTGATTGATTTTTGCATGTTGAGGTGCACTTAATTCATACCTGATTTCGATTCTTGTTCCAATCTTTGATTGGTAGCTGCTTGGATCTAATACCACTTGATATTGCTTCCCTGCTTCTTGAAATACAGCTTGCACCTTTCCATTTTTTGCTTCTATTAAGGCAGGTGTCGTCACGCTATCAAAATAGTCTGGTGTCCTACTAAAAGGCAGGTAAGAGAGAAAACAGAAAAAGAATAATATAAGTACCGATTTGATCAAGACAAAATGTTTAAATTAAAAAAGCGCCCCCGAAATTGCTAACGAGGACGCTTAAAGCTATATGATTTGCATTTCTGCAGTTTGAATTATGCTGTTAAGCTCCTGAAATCTACAGGAACTAATTTACTTACTCCAGGCTCTTGCATGGTCACACCATAGATCACATCCACCGCACTCATTGTTTGCTTATTGTGCGTTACAATTATGAACTGCGATTTATCAGAAAACTTCTGAATCATTTGAGTGAATTTGCCAACATTGGCATCATCCAATGGCGCATCCACCTCATCCAAAATACAGAATGGTGCTGGCTTAATTAAGTAAATCGCAAACAACATGGCTGTTGCAGTCAATGTTCGCTCTCCTCCACTCAACTGTGTGATAGAAGACGGACGTTTACCTTTAGGTTTCGCCACAATCTCTACTGCAGTTTCTGAAAGGTTGGTTGGATCTACTAATATTAAATCACAAGAATCTTCTTCGGTAAATAAGGCTTTGAAAACTCTTTGGAAATTTTCTCTAGCAGTGTTATATGTTTCTAAGAATGCTTGATTGGCTGTCGCTTCCACTTCTTGAATGGTCAACAACAAACTCTCCTTCGCGGTGACTAAGTCATTCTTTTGTTCTAAGATAAAATCATAACGTTTTTTCATTTCGGTGTAAGCCTCAATCGCTGTTGGATTCACTTCACCCATATTCTCTAAACGCTTCTTCATTTTCTCCACATCTTGCTGAAGTTCTTCTAATGTTGCCTCAGTTTGTCTTCCAAGATCTAAAATCTCTTCAAGTTCCACTTTGAACTCCACGCTTAATCTTTCCTTCGTTCCAGCCAATTGTAGTTTTAAGTTATTTAATTTATCCTTGATCTCATTGATCAACTGATCCATTATTTCCTTAGACTTCACTTGAAGTCTTAAACTACTTTCTTTTTCTTGAAGGGCAGTTCTTAAAGTATAGTATGCTTGATCTGCCTCATTTAATTTCAATTCTTCTGCTTCCTTATTTCTAAGTAATTCAACCAATGCCATCTCAATTGTTGCTAATTCATTGTTGCTTTCCACAATTGCAGTAGATGCTTCTGTCAATTGAACCGTATTGGATTGAATTTGAGCATGCAAGTCATTCAATTGGTTATCCTTGAAAATCACTTCCTGTTGTAAAGCTTCGATTTTGCTTTGTTGCTTTGTCAACTGTAAATTCATTTCATTGAATTCACCAGATGCTAAATGATAGGCTTGCTCTGCAGCTTGGTAGGCCAATTCGATATCACCTAATTGCGCCTGAGTTGTTTGCAATGAAACATTCAATGCTGTCAATTGTATTCTTGTATCTCCAATCAAAGCATGTTCTTGCTCAATTTTCTCTGCTAATTCTGCCAACTTAGCCACTGCAGCAACCTGAGCAGATTGTAAGTTTTCTAATCTATTCTTATTCGCAAAAACATCATTGATTAAATGATTGACATTTTGTTCTGTCGTTCTTATTTCTTGCTCTTTCAATAATTCATTGTACTGCAAAACTGACTCGTGCTTCACTTGAATTTGAGATTTTAAATCATTCACCACTGTTTCTTGTGATTGAATGTCCTCTAATAATTTTTCCAAGTTCTTTGCACGTCCAATTTTCTTTCCTTCAAATAATCCAACACTCCCACCTGTTAATGTGTACTTTCCTCTTACATATTTACCTGTCTTCTCTAAAATCATGCCTGTAGTACTTGCTTCTAAAGCAGCTTCATTTTCGGCAATAAATACATTCCCTAGTAAATGATTTGCTAAAGCAGCATATTTTGAATCGATCTCAATCACAGATAATGCAGCAATCGTATTGGATGGAGCAGCTTCTGCTTTGGCACCATTTAATTGATCTAATAAAAAGAAGTTGGCCTTCCCTTTTTTATTTTCATCCAATAACTGCACTGCTTGCATCCCTTCCTTTAAATCATTCACTACGTAATAATTTAAATAAGGTTCTAGTACATTTTCAACAGCAGTTCGGTAGGCTTCTTGTACATATAAAATATCAGAAAGGATTGGGGCATTGTGATTCCAGCCAGTATTCTTGTGTAAGAACTTTACGCTCTCAGGATACCCATCCATGGAGTCTACTAAACTCTTTAATAAATCATATTCGTTTTTCTTCGCGTCTAGGATCCTTGCTTGTTCTGCTAATTTTGTTCTTAATAGCTCAAGTGCTTCTTGAGTTTCAAAAATACTTGCTTTCGCTGTTTCATTTTGCGCTAGTAAGTTAGCCAAATGCGCTTTGCTTGCAGACAATTCAGCTTCTTTCGTTGCTAATTGTGTAGTGAGTTCTGCTACTTGTTCTGCTCTATGCAATTGCTCCTCATCTAATTGATGTTGGCTTCTTTGTATGTTTTGAATTGAAGTATCTGATACTGCAACTTTCTTTTCTGCTTCAAATTGATTTCTTTGAATTTGACCAAACTGTTGACGCAATCCATCTAACACACCACGTTGGTCATCAAATTGAGCACGCTTATTGGTTAATTCAATATGCGATTGGTCTACCCTGTTTTTGAAATCATTGTAGATCTTTTCTTCTTCGGTGACTTGTAATTTGGTATACTCAATTGAATCTCCGATCGTTTTTAATTGTCCTTCGGCACGCTCTAAGAATTCTTGTAATCCTTTTTCTTTATCGTTTAAATAATTTAAACGTTGGGCAGCCAAAT
>CAIZLI010000209.1 GCA_903933765.1 uncultured Bacteroidota bacterium | reverse complement strand
TTTAATTCATTTAATGCAACTCGCAAATTCTGACTATATTTAAATCTATATTCTTAAGGTCATTCAAGATAACAGCAATGAAGAAATTTACTTTCATAACAGCACTATTCATAGCTACTTGCGGCATTTTAAATGCTCAAAATTCCGACACCAAACTAGTCTTGTTAGGAACAGGTACGCCCTTCGCTGATCCAAACAAATCTGGCCCTTCCTTGGCAATTGTAGTTAACAACACCTCCTATATCGTAGACTGTGGGCCTGGGGTTGTGAGAAGGGCGGCGGAAGCAAGTAAACTTGGCTTCCCTTCATTGGAAGCAGCGCAATTGAAAACTTTATTCATTACGCATTTACATTCCGATCATACCATAGGATTGGCCGATATCATTTTAACCCCTGCTGTATTAGATCGCAATGCGCCCATTCGTATTTATGGTCCTGCAGGATCAAAAAAAATGACTGATGATTTAATGAGTGCCTATAAGGAAGACATAGGGATAAGAATTAATGGATTAGAAAAAGGAGATGCGATTGCTTATCAAGTGTATACCAATGAAATTAAGGAGGGACAGATTTACAAGGATAGCAATTTAACAGTGACTGCATTTAATGTACAACATGGTCAATGGGATAATGCATTTGGTTATGTGTTTCAAACAAAGGATAAAAAAATTGTTATTTCTGGTGATTGCACCTACAGTGAAAACTTAATTAAATACGCAAAGGATTGTGACATTTTAGTCCACGAAGTGTATTCAGATGCAGGCTTAAAAAAACGAACCCAAAGATGGCAGGATTATCATTCTACGTTTCATACGTCCACTTATCAATTGGCAGATATTGCCAATATAGTAAAGCCAAAATTGCTCATTCTAAATCATCAATTAACTTTTGGCACCAGCTTGCAAAGCTTATTGGATGAACTGAAGTCAAAGTATGCTGGACCCGTTGTAAATGGCGCAGATCTAGACGTATTTTAGTATATTTATTTTCCAATAAAATCCTTAATTTGAGCACAAACAGCTTTAATTTTTAAACAATCAATTATGTCTATTTTATCAAATTACAGTGATGGCTTTTTTAATGTGAGTGCAGCGCATGGGTTTCTTCCGGTAAAAGCGCCGATGGTAAAATTACCAAGTGAATACGCCGATTTACAAGCTGTATTGGACAATATGCCTGTGGTGTTAAATGAAAACGAGTTTGGCTATTTAAATACGGAGGATGGGATTGTTGCGCCTACTTTAGCAATTAAAAATCATGTAGATGCGATCGAAAAAGAGGAAGACATTTTTGTATTACAAGCTTTATTTAGATCTTATAGTTTTTTAGCATCAGCCTATTTACTAGAGCCTTCTTTTCAGCAATTTAGAAAGGACGGGAAGTACGGGAAAGCTAGAAATTTTTTACCTGCAAATATTGCACAGCCTTTTTGTAAAGTAGCTGATAAATTAAATGTGTTTGCTTGGTTAGATTACCACTACGCGTATTCATTGGGTAATTACCAAAAGTTAGACCAAGCGGGTGACTTAAACTGGGAAAATATTACCATGTGTAATCGTTTTTCTGGACAACCAGACGAGGTTGGTTTTATCATGTTGCATGTAGATATCAACAGATTTTCTGCCAATTTAGTTGGCACTGTAATGCAGACCATTCAGGCATTAGATGGAGGAGCAAAATCAGTTGGTGATTTGCTAGAAAAGAATTGGTCCACGATGAAGCAAATGAATGAACGAAGAAAAGAAATGTGGAAGGCTTCAAGATGGCAACGATACAATGACTTTAGAATCTTTATCATGGGTGTAAAGGGCAATACTGAATTATTTGGTGACGGTGTAGTGTATGAAAATGTTTGGGATGAACCTAAAGCATTTAGAGGACAAACGGGTGCACAGGATGATATCATTCCGATGCAAGATATTTTTTCTGGAGTGATCTTTTATTATCCAGAAAATGAGCTCACAAAATATTTACTAGACCTTAGGTTCTACCGTCCAACCTGT
>CAIZLI010000208.1 GCA_903933765.1 uncultured Bacteroidota bacterium | reverse complement strand
AGTTCACCTGATACTTCCATTACTGCTGATAAAGCGAAATCTATTTTTGATGCTTTAATGAAATGGCCAGCTAGTTTTACGCCATTGAAAAAAGTAGATAAATTAATTCAAGAGAAAGTAAAATTATACGAGACTGAACAAAAGATAGACTGGGCGACCGGTGAATTAATGGCTTATGCTTCTTTATTAGCAGAAGGCAAAACAGTTCGTATGAGTGGACAGGATGTGAAGCGTGGTACTTTTAGTCATCGTCATGCTGTTATCGTAGATGAAAATACCAACGAACAATTCAATCGCTTGAATCAGGTGGCAGAAGGACAAGCACCTTTTAGAATTTACAATTCATTATTGAGCGAATACGGCGTACTTGGATTTGAATATGGCTATGCATTAGCAAACGCAGATGCCTTAGTGGTATGGGAAGCACAGTTTGGAGATTTCTCAAATGGTGCGCAAACAATCATCGACCAATTCATTGCAGCAGGTGAACAAAAATGGCAACGTCAAAATGGTGTAGTCATGTTATTACCGCATGGCTACGAAGGCCAAGGTCCTGAACATAGTAGTGCAAGGTTGGAACGTTATTTACAATTGTGTGCAGAACACAATATGGTGATCACCAATGTAACGACTGCAGCTAATTTATTCCATGCATTGAGAAGACAATTAGCATGGTCATTCAGAAAACCAATGATCAACTTCTCACCTAAAGCAAATTTAAGAAGCCCGGCTACATTTAGTCCGATGACTGATTTAACCAAAGGTGGATTCAAAGAAGTGATTGATGATACATTTGTTCAAAAAGTAGAAGACGTTAAAAAAGTTTTATTCTGCTCTGGTAAGATTTATTATGAAATGGCAGAAAGACAAAAAACAGAACAAAGAACAGATATCGCCATTGTGCGTTTAGAACAATTGTATCCATTGCCTGTTCAACAGATTACTGCATTGCATCAAAAATATGGCAAAGCTATTTGGTTCTGGGTGCAAGAAGAACCTTTAAATATGGGTGCTGCAAGTTTCTTGCAAATGAATTTAAAGGCGATCAAGTATGGTGTGATTAGTAGACAAGCAAGTGCTGCTACAGCAACTGGCTATGCTAAAGTCCATGCGAAAGAACAAAATGAAATAATAACAACTGCGTTTTCTATCTAAAATATTAAAACATGATTTCCATTAAAGTACCTACAGTAGGAGAATCTATCACAGAAGTAACTTTGTTAAAGTGGACTAAGCCAGAAGGCGCTTGGGTAGACCGTGACGAAGTCATTGCTGAGTTAGAAAGTGAAAAAGCAACTTTCGAAGTGAACGCTGAACAAGCGGGGACATTGCACCATAAAGCAAAAGAAGGGGATAGTATTTTAATTGGGGATATCTTAGCAGACATTGATGATAAAGCGGCTAAGCCAGCTGGTGAAGCCCCTAAACCTGAACCTGTGGCAGCAGCTGCTCCAACGGCTCCTTCGTCTTCAGCGCCTGTAACAAGTGTGCCAAACAATGTAAAAGCAACACCTGTTGCTGCAGCCATCATCGCAGATAAAAAAGTAGACACCAATCAAATTAAAGCGAGTGGTTTTGCTGGTAAGATCACGAAAGTGGATGTATTAGATGCTTTAAATAATCCTGGTAAAATTCAGTTTGCTGGACAAGATTTATTCTCTCGCAATGTGCGTCCAGAAAAAATGTCTAATCTAAGAAAAACAATTAGCCGTCGTTTAGTTGAGGCAAAAAATACCACTGCCATGTTAACTACTTTCAATGAAGTAGATATGACAGGCATTATGCAGATCAGAAAACAATACAAGGATAAGTTCAAAGAAGCACATGGTGTGAACTTAGGATTCATGAGTTTCTTTGCTAAAGCTTGTGCGATTGCATTGACGGAGTGGCCTTCGGTAAACGCTTTCATTGACGGAGACCAATTATTATACCATGACTACGCAGATATTAGTATCGCTGTAAGTACGCCAAGAGGCTTGACTGTTCCTGTGATCAGAAACGTGGAAAGCTTAAGCATGGCGGGTATCGAGAAAAAAGTAATTGAATTAGCAGGGAAGGCAAGAGATAGTAAGTTAACGGCAGAAGAGTTAACTGGGGGTACATTTACCATTACCAATGGGGGTGTATTTGGAAGTTTAATGAGCACACCAATCATCAATATTCCTCAGTCAGCTATATTAGGTATGCATAAAATTCAGGATCGTCCAATGGCGGTGAATGGTGAAGTTAAAATTTTACCAATGATGTACTTAGCATTAAGTTATGATCACAGAATCATTGATGGTCGTGAGAGTGTAGGCTTCTTAGTAAGGGTAAAAGAGTTGTTAGAAAATCCAGCACTTTTATTAATTGCTAAAGATCCTGTAGCAAGTTTATTAGAATTATAATTAAAAGAAAAACGAATATCAGAAAGTCATGTTTTGCATGACTTTCTTTTTTATAGCATGACGCATCAAAATCAACATCAAGAAACTGCTCAAAAATTAGTTGCTGCTTATCAAGGGCCGGAGCCTTTGGCTGCTTATTTAAAAAAATATTTTGCTGCCAATAAAAAACATGGAAGCAAAGATCGTAAAAGTATCAGTGCTTTTTGTTATGCTTATTTTAGGGACATGCATGCAGATTTCCCTTTACAGGATGCTATTTCAAAGGAAATAGACATTCCGACATTTATTCATTCCCATACCATTCAGCCTTTATTATTTATTAGAATTAGACCTTGGCAAAAAGAGAAAGTGGTTGCTGCATTACTTGCTGCGTCTATTGAATATACCCAGGTGCATGAGCATTGCTTTGCATTTTCAAACACCACCTCATTACAAAATGTATTGGCATTGAACAAAGAGGCGGTGATTCAGGATTTAAACTCGCAAGCACTTGCTGAACTATTGAATTTTGTTCCAACTAGTATGGAAACGCCTATCCATGTTTGGGATGCCTGTGCAGCAAGTGGGGGTAAAACCATTTTGATGTTTGATACCATGCAGAATATACGCATGCATGTATCGGATGTGAGAGAAAGTATTTTATTCAATGCAGATAAACGATTACAAGAAGCAGGTATTCGTCCAGCTAGTGTTCAAGTGATTGATTTAACGGAACCATTTGATATCAAGAAGCCTTTTGATTTTGTTTTTGCAGATTTACCTTGTTCAGGTTCTGGAACATGGGGTAGGACGCCAGAACAAATTGCTTTTTTCAAAAAGAAAGATTTAGTAAACTATACCGAGTTGCAATCAAAAATCATCACCAATATTTTACCTACTGTAAAATTAAATGGGCATCTACTACTTGCAACTTGTTCTGTATATGCAGCAGAGAATGAAGCACATGTAAATGCAATTTTAGCGCAAGGTCAATTTGAATTAATAAAGCAGCAATATTTTATTGGCTATACGAAACAAGCAGACACTTTGTTTGGCGCTATACTAAAACGCCACTCTGTATAATACCTCCAGCAACTACATCGTCGCCTTCATAAAACACAGCGCTTTGTCCAGGTGCAATACTCTTTACATTTTCGTAGAATCTTGCTTGAACACCCATGTCGGTATGGGATAAGGTACACAATGCACCACTATCATGGTACCTGATTTTTGCCATTAAGTCCATATCTGTTGGAAGATGATCGTATTTGATCCAATTCATTTTTGCAACTAGCATATCGTTCTTATCCAAATCTGCTTCATCTCCAATGACTACAATATTTTTTTCAGGATCAATCGCTGTAACATAGACTGGATGGCCCATTGCTAATTCCAAACCTTTTCTTTGACCAATGGTATAAAATGGATAGCCTTTATGTTTACCTAATCTTTTTCCTTTGTTGTCTACAAACCATCCACCATTTACTTTTTCTTCTAATCCATCCACTCGGCGTTTTAAAAATCCTCTATAATCATTGTCAGGTACAAAACAAATTTCATAGCTCTCGCTTTTTTTAGCGAGTTCTGGATAGCCCATATCAATGGCCATTTGTTTGATATCTTTTTTATGCATACCACCCAAAGGAAGAATGGTGCGCTTTAATAAATCTTGGTCCACGCCCCATAGCACATAGCTTTGGTCCTTAGTTTCATCTAAGCCTTTTGAAATCACATAACGTCCATTATCGTGTTGACGCACTTTGGCGTAATGCCCTGTCGCAATAAACTCACAACCCAATGCATCCGCTCTTTTAAGTAAGGCGCGCCATTTAATATGCGTGTTGCACATCACACATGGGTTGGGTGTTCTGCCAGCTAAATATTCTTCTACAAAATTTTCAATGACAAAGTCACCAAATTCTTCTCTGATATCTAAAATATAATGTGGAAATCCATTGTTCACGGCCGCCATTCTAGCGTCGTTGAATGAATCAATATTGCAACAGCCTGTTTCCTTTCCATTGGCATTGCTCGTGGAATAATCCCATGTTTTCATGGTAATTCCGACTACTTCATATCCTTCGTTGTGTAAGAGTATTGCAGCGACTGTGCTGTCTATTCCGCCGCTCATTGCGACAAGTACCTTTCCTTTTTTGCTCATATTTCGGTGGCCAGTTAAAAGTTGGCTTGGCACAAAAGTAATAAAAAATTACTACCTTCATTGTCTTAGAAAGTTAAAATATACAATATGATAAAGTTACAAGTCATCGGAAATTTAGGCAAGGACGCCGTGGTGAATAACGTAAATGGCAAGTCTGTCATCAATTTCAACGTAGCGCATACAGAAAAATACAAGGATGCGCAAGGGGTACAAAAAGACAGAACAACTTGGGTAGATTGTTCTTATTGGACAGATCGAACTGCTGTGGCACCATATTTAAAGAAGGGCACACAAGTATATGTAGAAGGCACACCCGATGTAAGATCTTATACTACCACAGATGGCCGTCAAGGGGCATCATTGACCTTAAGAATTGTATCGGTACAATTATTAGGCGCGAAACCTTCAGGTGGATCAGGTGGAGAACAATCTAACTATGGTGGGGAATCTAATCCTACTCAAAGCTATAATCCTGCTCCAACTGCAGCCGCTGATAGCAATGAAGCAATGGACGATTTACCATTCTAATAGCATTCAAGCTTTTACGCTAAAGGTGTACTTGTCAGTACACCTTTTTTATTTGTAAATTTGTGCCATGGAATCAAATCATCATTATACATACCAAGCATTGTCTGATTTTGCAGAAGCTGTTTTTTTAAAAATGGGTTGTAGTACATCAGATGCTGCTTTGGCGACCAAAGTATTGTTATCTGCCGATTTAAGAGGCATTGATAGTCATGGAATTGCTCGATTGATTGGCTATGTAAGATTATGGGAACAAGGCAGAATCAACCCCACACCCAATATTAAGATTGTGCATGAAACACCATCTACAGCTGTGATTGACGGCGATAGAGGTTTAGGGTTGATAGTGGCTCCAAGGGCTATGGAGATAGCTATGGAAAAAGCGAAACAAGTAGGAACAGGTTGGGTAAGTGTAAAAAATAGCAATCATTTTGGTATTGCTGGTTACCATGCTATGATGGCTTTAGAACAAGAAATGATCGGTATTGCCATGACCAATGCAAGTGCATTAGTCGCACCTACTTATGCAGCAGAAAAATTATTAGGGACCAATCCTATTGCAGTGGCAATACCAGCTGGTCAAGAAGCGCCATTTGTAGCTGATTTTGCAACGACCACTGCAGCCAATGGTAAATTAGAAATTGCACAAAGAAACAATACTACCATTCCATTGGGTTGGGCACAAGACGCAGTAGGCAATCCTACTCAGGATGCAAATATTTTAAAAAATGGAGGAGCGCTATTACCATTAGGCTCAGAGAAAGAGCAGGGTAGTCATAAAGGGTATGCATTAGGTTCCATTGTAGATATTTTTTCGGCTGTGTTAAGTGGTGCTAGTTTTGGTCCATGGGCACCACCTTTTCCAGCTTATGTTCCAATGCCTGAAAATATGCCTGGTGAAGGTCTTGGACATTTTATTGGTGCGATGCGTATTGATGCATTTAGGCCCGCAGCAGATTTTAAATCGAATATGGACCTATGGTTGAATCGTTTTAGAAATGCAACCCCTTCAGTAGGACATGATCAAGTGTATGTAGCAGGAGATCTAGAACGTGCAATGGAAAATGAAAGGATGAAAGATGGTATTCCATTGGTGAATGCGGTACAAAATGATTTAAAGGCTTTAGCAGAAAAAATGGATTTAAATTTTGATAATTACCTTTGATGTGTAAAATTTTAATAGATTCTTTAAAATAGAGATGGAATGAAAATAATGAAGTTCGGCGGAACCAGTGTTGGTAAGCCTGAGAGGATGCGTCAGATTGCACAACTTATTACAGCTGATAAAGAACCAGTGATGGTGGTATTAAGTGCATTAAGTGGAACGACGAATGCATTGGTTGAAATAAGTCATCGATTGGCAGCTTCAGATAAAGAAGGCGCAAGCGAAAAAATAGCAATATTAGAAAAGCATTATCAAAATTTTATACATGATTTATTGCAAGAAGCTACTTTGCTTGCAATGGCGAATGAAGTATTGAATGAGCATTTTGAATTTTTAAGAATAACACAAAAAATTTCTTTGAGTGATGCTTTGAATAAAGATATATTAGCACAAGGAGAATTGATGAGTACTAAATTGTTTTCATTATTTCTAGAACAATCTAAAATCGATCATGCGTTATTGCCTGCGTTGGATTTTATGTCCCTAGACCAAAACGAAGAACCAGATTTAGTGTTGATACAAGAAAAGTTAAATGGAGTACTCGCTAATCACCCAAATAAAAATATTTTTGTTACTCAAGGCTATATTTGTCGCAATGCAAAAGGGGAAGTAGATAATTTAAAAAGAGGTGGCAGTGACTACACCGCTTCTTTAATTGCGGCTGCTGTAAAAGCTACTGTTTGTGAAATTTGGACAGATATTGATGGTATGCATAATAACGACCCAAGAGTAGTAGATAAAACTGTCGCCATTGAACAACTAAGTTTTGATGAGGCTGCGGAGCTAGCTTATTTCGGCGCAAAAATTTTACATCCCACTTGTATTTGGCCAGCGCAGCAAGAAAATATTCCGGTGAAATTGTTAAATACAATGGAGCCCAAAGCGCCTGGCACGGTGATCATGAAAGAAGCAGGTACAGTCGGTGTGAAAGCGGTTGCGGCTAAAGATGATATTATTGCTGTAAAAATTAAAAGTACAAGAATGCTTTTGGCCTATGGTTTTTTAAGAAAAATATTTGAAGTGTTTGAAAAATATAAAACCTCAATTGATATGATTACGACTTCTGAAGTCGCGGTCTCTGTATCTATTGACAATGATATGCATCTAAATGAAATCATTACAGAACTAAGTAATATCGCTTCAGTAGAAGTAGAGAAAAATCAAACCATTGTGTCTATTGTTGGAAATGAAATTGCTAAAACTGATGCAGTGCTCAATAAATTATTTCAAGCCATTAATGAAGTACCGATTACCATGGTCAGTTATGGAGGTAGTCCACATAATATTAGTTTATTAATACCTAGTGAGCATAAAACTAAAACCCTGCAATTGATTAATAAAGGATTGTTTAATTTATAGTATCCTTTAGAAGGATTTAGAATTTAGCACCAATTGAAATAAAGAAGGTTCGCCCATCAGCTGGTAAGGCACCTGGTCCAGGATATCCTCCTGCGCGTCTAGTAAAATACATAGTATCATTCAAATTATTTATTCCGGCTTTTATATTCAAGTTTTTTGATAATTTATAAGTTGCAGTTAAGTCAATAATGGAGTAGGAGGGAATGATACCTATATTGCCATTTGTAGATGGGGTATTGGTATTGTTTGCATCACTAAATGCGGCACCAACATGACTTAATTGTGTGGTGAACAAAAAACCTTTATTTCCAATACTGAGTCCTGTTCTTAGAATGTCTTGTGGTGCATTTTCTACTTTTTTTCCTTTGGTATTGGCATCTTGATGGTTGCCACTATATCTAGCATCTGTATAGGAATAAGAACTAAAAAAAATAATATCTGAATGCGCACTATTTGAAAAAGCCCTCAATGGGTTGAATTCAATATAGGTTTCCAAACCTTTACTTGTACTTGCCCCAACATTTGTAACGAGTCTGTAGTTAGTTCCAGATGGAGTAATCGTGCCAACCCGATTATTGTATTGTAAATAAAAGCCACTGACATCAAATTGAAGGTAATTTTTCACTTTCCCTCTGTAGCCAAGATCCAAATTATAGCCCCTTGCATCTTTTAAATCTTGGTCAATCAGATCTGTAGTAGGGGGCGCTTGTAGATTTGCAAATTGAATAGGTCTATATGCTTGCGAAAAATTCGCATAGAATTCTGTGGTATTTGTTAAATGAAATTCTGATCCAATTCCACCCAAAATAAAACCTCTACTTCTTGTGATATTTTGAAGGTGAATGATTGCGTCATTTCCACTAAGTCCATTGCTTCCGCTTGCTGATCCTTCCAACCATTCATATCTAAAACCAGGAATGATTAATAGCTTTTCAGTGACTCTAAATATATTTTCAATAAAAACTGCAGCATTATTTGATCTAAAATGAATATCCTTTGGATAAAATCCTTCAATACGAACATCATAGTCAGATCCAGTTGTGCCTTTTCCGTCAGCTAATCGATGGGTATTGCCTTTATAAAACCTGATCCCAGAAGAAATTGTATTTTTCATTGATCCAATAAAGTAATCTGTGATGAACCTGCTCTCAAGTCCATAATTTCTATATTGGTCTACATTAACAATGCGATTATTAAATTGACTGGTGGCCTTATTGATACTATCTTTTACTAAGATTGACTGCAAGAATCCAACACTACTTCTATCACCAATTGTTCCAAAGATTTTTGTAATCCAACGACTATGGTCATTCATTTCATATTCAATATTGATTGCAGGTGTCGTCCATTTTATGTCCATCCAATTCCTATTTCTGAAACTTTGCTTGGCATTTTGTTTAATTTGCGCATCTGTCAATCCACCTGCTTGTTGACTTCTGGTATGTGAATGCATTAATTCAAAATTGAGCGAAAGTTTTTTGGTGAAATGATAGGTAACAGAACCGAATCCTGCTTTTGAAAAAAACCGACTATTATCCCTCCAGCCTTCACCATTTCTTTGATCATAAAATGAATAGTAGTTCAGTTTCTCTTTTTTCCCACCTATGGCGTTAAAACTATTTATTAAACCATTGCTTCCAACAGTCTGTTGCGTTTCAAATTCAAAAGCCTGATTGATCTCACTACCATTTTTTAAAATATAGTTGACCATGCCTCCAAACTGTGGTCCATATTGAAGTGCACCTTGCCCTCTTACAATTTCAATTCTCTGAACTGCTTGTAATTGAGGATTATAATATGCTTCTGGATATCCAAATGGATCGGCTGCGATATCATATCCATTTTGTCTGACATTGAATTCCCAACTTCTATTTGGACTTAACCCTCTTGCAGCTATGCCAATTTGAATGCCGCTTGGATCACTTTCCCAAATATGAATACCAGGCACTTTTGCCAATACTTGACGCATGGTATTATTGGCAATATTTCCTTGTACATTATCAAGTACAATTAAAGCATTTTTCTTGCCTGCATAGATATTGGTACCAACAATTTCAGGTATTTGTTGGTAATCGCTTTTACTATTTCTACCTACAATGGTCACATCTTTTAATTGATGCCAATTGGTGGTATCTTTTTGTACTTTGATTGTTTGTGCTTGCGTTATATAACCAAACCCTAATAATAACAATATAAATAGACTATTTTTTAGAACCCTTATTTTCATGCCGCAAAGCTAGGTCGACTTAATAACCTCGATTTACAGATTCGGGAAAGGAATTTATACAATCGGGAAAAATAAAAAAAGGGACAGATATGCATCTGTCCCTTTGGTAGGTTGTTTTAATATAAATTAAATGAACAGTAAAAAAATCTAACTATGTATTGTTTATTTAATTTTTAGTTTTACTAAAATTAAATAAACAATAACGCGTCTCCATAAGAGAAGAAACGGTATTTATCTTTAATCGCTTTTTTATAAGCTTCCATCGCTAATTCATATCCTGCAAAAGCGCAAGACATAATCAACAAACTTGTTTTTGGTAAGTGGAAATTGGTTACCAAGCTATCTGCAATATTGAAATTATAAGGTGGGTGGATAAAATGATTTGTCCATCCTTCTGCTGGCTTCAATAAACGTTGCGCAGTTACGCTGCTTTCCATGGCACGCATTGCTGTAGTACCAATTGAACAAACACGACGACCATTTTCTTTTGCTGTATTGATGATTCTACAAGCATCTTCGTCAATCTTAAAATATTCAGCATCCATTTTATGTTTACTCAAATCTTCTACTTCAATTGGTCTAAATGTACTCAAGCCAGTGTGTAGTGTCACTTCTGCAAAACGGATACCTAGGATTTCTGAACGCTTAATTAATTCTTTACTAAAATGTAAACCTGCAGTAGGAGCTGCTACGGCACCTTCGTGCTTTGCATACACAGTTTGGTATCTTTCCTTATCATCTTCATCTGGCTTACGCTTAATGTATTTAGGCAATGGTGTCTCACCTAAAAATTCTAACATTTTCTTAAAGCCTTCGTCATCACCTTCCCATAAAAAACGGATAGTACGACCACGGCTAGTGGTGTTGTCAATGACTTCTGCT
>CAIZLI010000207.1 GCA_903933765.1 uncultured Bacteroidota bacterium | reverse complement strand
TGTTGCAGGGATGCTTTTTGTAAGAGACGGAAGTGATTTAAAAATCGGGAAGACATTGCCACTTGTTGACATCATCAAGTAGGCTCACAATTAATACATTATTGAGATGAATATATCGGAACTCTCGTTAAAACGTCCAGTGTTAGCCACTGTGATGAATATTGCGATTATCATTTTTGGTTTGGTAGGTTATTCTTTCTTGGCATTAAGAGAATATCCTGCAATTGATCCACCTATTATTTCGGTACAAACATCTTATTCAGGTGCAAACTCAGAAGTGATTCAGAGTCAAATTACAGAACCTTTAGAGAAAGCAATTAATGGTATTCCTGGAATTCGAACCATCAATTCTTCGAGTTCTGTTGGTAATTCAAATATCACTGTCGAGTTCAACTTAGGCGTGAATTTGGAAACCGCAGCCAATGACGTGAGAGATAAAGTATCACAGGCTACAAGAAGTTTACCAGAAGACATCAATAATCCTCCTGTGGTTTCAAAAGCAGACGCAAGTGGAGATTTTATTTTAATGCTTACTTTAAGAAGTAAGACAAAGGGATTGTTGGAATTGACTGAATATGCCGAGAATGTTTTACAGCAACGTTTTCAAACAATTGACGAAGTAACTAGCGTTGGCGTTCGAGGTAAGCGTATGTCTATGCGCATTTATCCAAATACAGATCTACTCAATGCATTTGGAATTGCATTTAATGATATTCAAACGGGATTGAATAAAGAAAATGTAGAATTACCTGCTGGCCGTATTTATGGTAATAAATCTGAATTCATAATTCGTACATTAGGAAGATTATCCACCGAAGCAGATTTTAGAAATATAATTTTAAAAGAAGACCTTAATGGCATTGTGAGGTTGGGTGATGTAGCAAGGGTTGAACTTGGCCCAGACCAAGAAGATCAAGGTTCTTATTTTAATGGAGTGCCTGTTGTGATGCTGACTATCTCTCCTCAGCCGGGGGCCAATCAAATTAATATTGCAGATGAATTTTACAAAAGATTAGAAGAAGTAAAAGCACAAAATAAATCAGATATAGAATTTGCAATACCTATTGATAATACCAAGAATGTACGTCGTGCTTTATCAGAAGTGAAAGAAACGATTGTGATTTCATTTACACTGGTGGTATTGGTGATCTTCTTCTTCTTCAGAAATTGGCTGATTGCGATTAGACCATTAATTGATATTCCAATTTCTTTGATTGCTACTTTCTTTATTATGTACTTAGCAGGTTTCTCTATTAATGTTTTGACTTTATTAGCGATCGTTTTAGCAACTGGACTTGTTGTAGATGACGGAATTGTGGTCACCGAAAATATTTTCAGAAAATTAGAAGAAGGCCTCAATATAAAAGATGCTGCCAGAGAAGGTAGTAAAGAAATTTTCTTTGCAGTCGTATCTACTTCTATTACTTTGGCCGTTGTATTCTTGCCTGTTATTTTCTTACAGGGTTTTGTAGGTTCCTTATTCAAAGAATTTGGTGTGGTGGTGGCAGGTGCTGTGTTGGTTTCAGCATTTGTATCCCTAACCATTACGCCAGTATTGAATGTCTACCTGAACAGAAATGGCGGACAACACGGCAAATTTTATGAGCGTACTGAACCCTTTTTTAAAGGGATGGAACAAGGTTACAGAAATGGACTAGCCAAATTTTTACAAATCAGATGGATGGCATGGGTGATTGTAGGCATTTGTTTTGTGTTAATTATACTTGTTGGAAAAAATATTCAAAGCGAATTAGCTCCTTTAGAAGATAAAGGTACAGTTCGTATATCTATGTCAGCAGCAGAAGGAACTAGTTATGAGGACCTAAGAGCAGATCTATTGAAGGCCATACGCATCATGCAAGACTCCATACCCGAGCATGCATTTACTTGGGGTAGCGTCCCTTCGTGGGGTGGTGGAAACACTGGCGCATCTGGTAGATTTGGCATGGTGGGTATCCATGAAAGAACAAGGACACAAACCGAAATCGCAGCAGATTTAAATAAGAAATTTAAACGCTTTAAAAACGTTCGTATTTTCTCTATCGAAGAACAAACTATTTCTGTAGGAATGATGTCTCGTGGTTCTTTGCCAGTGCAGTTCATCATTCAAAACTTAGATTTTCAAAAAATCAGAAAAGTGATTCCTGAGTTTTTAGAAGCAGCTAGGAAAGACAAGACTTTCCAAAACGTCGATGTGAACTTAAAATTCAATAAACCAGAATTAGATTTGACAATCGATCGTATGCGTACAAGAGATCTTGGTTTATCTACAGCAGATGTATCACAAGCATTACAATCTGCATTTAGTGGTGCAAGATCTGCTTATTTCATTTTGAATGATCGTCAATATGAAGTGATTACACAAGTAGCTAAGTCTGATCGTAACACACCTACCGATATCAGTAAGATCTATATCAGAAATAGTCGTGGAGAGAATATTCCTATTTCAAGTGTATTGACGATTGAAGAGAATAGCAACCCTCCAAATTTATACCATTACAATCGTTTTAATTCAGCTACTATTTCTGCTTCTTTGGCTGAGGGAAAAACAATAGGTGATGGCGTGAATGCGATGGATCGTATCGCGAAAGAAAAATTAGATGAAAGTTTCCAAACAGCCTTGAGCGGTCCTTCTAGAGACTTCAAAGAAAGTGCTTCCAATACTTCTTATGCTTTATTGTTGGCATTGATTTTAATTTATTTAGTGCTTGCAGCCCAGTTTGAAAGTTTCACTGATCCTTTCATCATCATGATTACTGTACCATTGGCTATTGCTGGTGCATTGATTTCCCTATGGATGTTGGATCAAACATTAAATATATTCTCGCAAATTGGTATCATCATGTTGATTGGCTTAGTAACCAAGAATGGTATCTTAATTGTGGAATTCGCCAATAAGAAAAGAGAAGCTGGCTTAGCTATTAAGGAAGCGGTCCTTGAAGCTGCAGCACAACGTCTAAGACCTATCTTAATGACAAGCTTAGCGACAGCCTTAGGTGCATTGCCAATTGCCATTAGCTTAGGTGCAGCTGCAACGAGCAGAAAGCCTCTAGGTACAGTTATTGTAGGTGGTCTAATGTTCTCTTTAATTTTAACTTTATTTGTGATTCCAGCAGTGTATACTTATCTGTCTTCTAAGCATAAGCGAGTAGTAGATTAATAAGTAAGTATGAAACAAAATACCTTATTGTGTTTTTTAATTTTCTTAGCTGCTTGTACTAGTCGTCCTAATGAAAATAAAAATGAAAATACCAACATCACCGACTGGGCGCCTAGTTTTCATAAGGTAGATATTGTCAATCCTATTTTGGTGCCCGATACCAATAGTCGTTTTTTCTGTCCATTGCAAAATGACAGCGTAGCCTGGGAAGCAAAAAATGTTTTAAATCCTACAGCACTTGTAAAGGACGGGAAAGTTTATTTATTATACCGTGCACAAGACAGCGCCATGACTTCTCGCATAGGCCTTGCCATTAGCGAGGACGGGATTCATTTTAAAAGACAAGCACAACCAATTTTTTATCCTTCAAAAGATAGCTTTGCTATATATGAAGGCAAAGGCGGCATTGAAGATCCAAGAATTGTAGAAAATCCAGCTGGAGGGTATGTTTTAACCTATACGGCCTATGATGGAAAAACAGCTCGTTTATGTTTTGCCACTTCAAATGATTTGATTCATTTTCAAAAACAAGGTCCAGTATTAGCCCATCCTAAATACATCAATACCTGGTCCAAGTCGGGTGCGATTGTGGCCGAGCGCATAGGAGAAAAAATGATTGCTAAAAAAATCAATAATAAATACTGGATGTATTTTGGAGACACCGATCTATTCATGGCATACTCATCCGATTTATTGCATTGGGAGGTTTTGGAAAATGAAGAAAGTAAAAAATTAGTCTCGGTACTTACGCCTAGGCCTGGTTATTTTGATAGTCGTTTGGTAGAGCCAGGTCCATTTGCATTGTACACTTCAAAAGGTATTGTGCTAATTTATAATAGTAGTAATGCAGCCAATAACAACGATCCAACGAGCCCTAAATTCACTTACGCAGCAGCGCAGGCTTTATATGATACTGCTGCGCCTTATAAGCTTATAGATAGAGCAGCTAAGTCTTTCATTCAACCTGACAAGCCTTATGAATTAAAAGGAGAAGTCAATAATGTTTGTTTTGTAGAGGGGTTAGTGTACTATAAAACGCAATGGTATTTATACTATGGCACAGCCGATTCTAAAATTGCTGTAGCACTTGCTTCCGATCATTAGTCAATTATTTTTTTATAATGACCTCTTTCATAAATTTTGCAGTGGCTTGTTCCACACTTACAATATCTTTTGAAACAATGGGCGAAGCAAGTACATGATTCCCTGTATTTGGCATGGCCATTTCCATTTTTAAATTAGCTGGCGTTGCAATTTGTTGCATCATTTTTTGAATGGCACCCACTTTTACTACATTATCCTGATTGGCTTCATCCTTATAATAATACAATGCCAAAGTAGGTTGATGAATTTTCTTAAATGTAGCCTCTGTCATCGTAGCTTCTAATAAATGCTGCAAAGCAACAACTGCTTCGATTCTGTAATGGGTATTCCAATATTTTGGGTAAGCGCTGTCTTTGTATTTAATATCTACATAATTACTTTTTAAAACGGTTCTACCTATTTGTAAACCCCATGGATTATTTAACAATGGAGCAGATGGATTAAATACTTCAATGTTTGGTGAATATAAAATTAAGCCTCCAATTTCTGGATAATTAGCTGCTAATTGCAATGCTAATGTACCCCCAGTAGAAGTACTCATTAAAATCACTTTCTTGCCAATTTGTTTTCCAATAGCGTAGGCTAGTTTTGCAGATTCCCAATACTTTTCGGCTGTCAAATTCATTAGGTCTTCGGTGGTATCAATACCATGCTCTGCTAACCTTGCTAAATATAAATTACAATGAAATTGTCTAGCAATATTTTGGTGCACTGGATCGCCTTCCATTTGGCTGGCACTAAATCCATGTAGATAAACAATGGCATATTC
>CAIZLI010000206.1 GCA_903933765.1 uncultured Bacteroidota bacterium | reverse complement strand
TATTGTTCACCCTGCCATCCGAAAGGAGAAAAGAACTAATAAACGGTACACTTATCGCCCCCCTACTTCTTTTCCTATTGGATGCTGCATAAAATTTAATGTAGTATTATGTCAATTAAAGAAGCTTTACAAGAAAGAATTTTAGTCATTGATGGCGCCATGGGTACCATGATTCAACGTCATAAATTAACGGAAGCAGATTATCGTGGAACTAGATTTGCCAATTGGCATTCCGATGTAAAAGGCAATAATGACCTATTATGTATTACACAACCAGCTATTATTACTGGTATCCACTTACAATATTTAGAAGCAGGTGCAGACATTATTGAAACCAATACCTTCAGTAGCACTTCTATTGCCATGGCAGATTATGACATGCAGGAACTCGCATATGAATTGAACGTGGCTGCAGCAAAATGTGTGCGTGATGCAATTGATCAATACAAAGCAAAACATCCAAATAGCAAAGAAAAATATATAGCAGGATCCATTGGTCCTTTGAATAAAACATTAAGCCTTTCTCCAGATGTAAACAATCCTGGTTTCCGCGCAGTGACTTTTGATGAAGTGGTTCTGGCCTATACAGAACAGATTCGCGGGCTAGTAGATGGAGGTGTAGATATTATTTTAGTTGAAACTATTTTTGATACACTGAATGCCAAAGCTGCCATTTTTGCGATCAAAGAATATTTTAGAAAGATAGGACAACCAGAATTACCTATCATGATTAGTGGTACTATTACAGATGCATCTGGTAGAACATTAAGCGGTCAAACATTAGAAGCATTTTATACTTCTGTAGCACATGCTAAACCATTAAGCGTGGGATTGAATTGTGCATTGGGTGCGCAAGAAATGCGCGCACACATTGAGGAGCTTTCTCAAATTGCAACTTGTTATACATCGGCCTATCCCAATGCTGGATTGCCAAATGCGATGGGAGAATATGATGAAGCACCGCATCAAACGGCGCATTTTATCGAAGAATGGGCCAAAAATAAATTCGTGAATATTGTAGGTGGCTGTTGCGGTACGACTCCTGACCATATCAAACATATGGCAGATAACGTTCGCAGCATACAACCAAGAACTTTACCGATTGTAGACAAAACTATTTAAGATTATGAGCGAACTACCTATACATATCAAACCCTATTTAAGATTAGCAGGATTAGAACCTTTAGTGATTCGTCCAGAAACAAATTTTGTGAATGTTGGTGAAAGAACCAATGTGACTGGCTCTAAAAAATTTGCAAGACTGATCAAGGAAAATAAATATGAAGAAGCATTGTCTGTTGCACGTCAACAGGCAGAAAATGGTGCACAGATCATTGACATCAATATGGATGACGCCTTACTTGAAGGGGTAAAAGCCATGACCACCTACTTGAATTTATTACAGAGCGAACCAGATATTGCAAAAATTCCGATCATGATTGATAGCTCAAAGTTTGAGATCATCGAAGCAGGATTAAAATGTGTGCAAGGAAAATGTATTGTGAATTCTATTTCAATGAAAGAAGGGGAAGCCAAATTCATAGAACAAGCACATATCTGTAAAGCCTATGGTGCTGCAGTCATTGTAATGGCGTTTGATGAAGTAGGACAAGCAGATACCAAAGCAAGAAAAGTAGAGATTTGCACACGTGCCTATAAAATTTTAGTAGAACAAGTTGGATTTGACCCACAAGACATCATTTTTGATCCAAATATTTTTGCAGTCGCAACGGGTATCGAAGAACATAATAATTATGCAGTAGATTTTATTGAAGCAACAAGGGAGATAAAAACCTTAATGCCTTTGGCAAAAGTAAGCGGTGGTGTTTCCAATGTTTCTTTTTCGTTCAGAGGTAACGACGCAGTAAGAGAAGCGATTCATGCAGTGTTTTTATACCATGCAGTAAACGCAGGGATGGATATGGGCATTGTGAATGCAGGTCAATTAATTGTTTATGATGAGATTGAACCTGAATTAAAACAGCTTTGCGAGGATGTGATATTGAATCAAAACAATGACGATAACCAAGCGACTGAAGCATTGATTCAATATGCAGATGCTTTGAAAGCAAAAGGTGAAGACGCAGGACAGGTTGCAGAAGCCAATAGCAAAAAATTAGCATGGAGATCGGGCACGGTAGAAGAAAGATTAGCGCATTCATTGATTAATGGTATTACCGATTTCATAGAAGCAGATACAGAAGAAGCAAGACAACAATATAGTGCGCCATTGGAAGTGATTGAAGGGCCATTGATGGCGGGCATGAATCAGGTGGGTGATTTGTTTGGCGCAGGTAAAATGTTTTTGCCACAGGTGGTGAAAAGTGCAAGGGTGATGAAAAAAAGTGTAGCGGTATTAACACCATTTATTGAAGCCGAAAAAGAAAGATTAAAAAATGCATCCGCCAATCCAAATGGTCAAACAAAAGGACCAGCTAAAATTTTATTGGCCACTGTAAAAGGCGACGTGCATGATATTGGTAAAAATATTGTGGGTGTGGTATTGGGCTGTAATGGTTATGAGATTATTGACATTGGTGTGATGGTACCAGCAGATAAAATTCTTGCAGAAGCAGAAAAACACCAAGTAGATATCATAGGTTTAAGTGGATTAATCACGCCTTCATTGGATGAGATGGTTTACATCGCAAAAGAAATGAAACGTCGAGGCATGACCATTCCATTGATGATTGGAGGAGCGACCACTTCTAGAATGCACACTGCAGTTAAAATTGCGCCAGAATACAATGATGGAGTGATTCATGTATTGGATGCATCAAGAAGTGTGACGGTTGCAGGTTCTTTATTGAACAAAGAAACAAAAAAGCCTTTCTTAGCAGAATTAGAACAAACCTACTTGCAATTAAAGTCTGACTTTGACAATAAAAAAACAGTCAAACAAAGTATCCCTTATGCTACAGCATTAGAAAATAAAGTAGCGATCGATTGGAGTGGATTTAATGCAACTGCGCCGAGTTTTACTGGTAATAAAGCCATTGAAATAACAGATCTTTCAGTACTAGTAGATTATATAGATTGGAAGCCCTTCTTTATTGCATGGGAATTGCATGGTAATTTCCCTGCTATCTTAACCGACGAAGTGGTTGGTGAAGTCGCAAGTAAATTATACCAAGACGCACAGGCCTTATTAAAAAAGATCATTGCAGAAAATTGGTTAACTGCAAAAGCGGCAGTTGGATTTTGGCCAGCAAAGTCGAATGGGGATGATGTGACTGTTACGGACGGTTCAGAAAATATTGATTTACATTTCCTAAGACAACAAGCAAAGAAAGCAGCAGGTCAACCGAATTTCTCTTTGGCCGACTTTATTTGCCCAGCATCAGAAAATAAATCAGATTATATTGGTGCATTCGCAGTAACTATTCATGGTATCGAAAAACACATCAAAGCGTTTGAAGAAAATTTAGACGACTACAATAAAATTATCTTACAAGCATTGGCGGATCGATTTGCAGAAGCATTTGCTGAATACTTACATGCTCAAACAAGAAAAGAATTCTGGGGCTATGCGAAGGATGAGCAACTAGACAATGTCGCATTGATTCAAGAAAATTATGTGGGTATTCGACCTGCACCGGGCTATCCTGCTTGTCCAGACCATACAGAAAAATATACCTTATTCAATTTATTGAACGCAGAACAACATACTGGCATTAGTTTGACTGAAAGTTTAGCCATGTATCCAGCATCAAGTGTTTGTGGATGGTATTTTGCACATCCTCAAAGTCAATATTTTGGATTGGGAAAAATACAGCAAGATCAAGTGATCGATTATGCGAAAAGAAAAAATCAATCTTTAGAATATATCACCAAGTGGTTGCAACCAGTGATTGATTAATCTTTTTCAAATAACCACCAGAATTTTTTTCTAGGTGTAACCACATAATTGGAAACGTATTTACGAATATGTTCAATCGCTTCATCAGCATCATCGGTTAGTAAGATAAAGTCTTTGTCTTCTGGAGAAATAGTGCCAGCTGCAATCATATGTTCTATCCAATGCATGAATGGTTCATGGTAATCCTTGCCCATGACTACAATGGGAAAATTTTTAATGATTTTGGTTTGTACTAATGTAAGGGTCTCGAAAAATTCATCCTGCGTACCAAAGCCACCTGGCATGATCACAAATGCGTAGGAATATTTTACCAACAACACTTTTCTGATGAAGAAAAAACTAAAAGTAATAGACTTGTCTACATATGGGTTGGGGGATTGTTCAAAAGGCAATTTAATATTACATCCAATAGATTTTCCACCCATTTCATAAGCACCTCTATTGGCCGCTTCCATAATGCCCGGACCACCACCAGTCATGGTAACAAAACCAAGTGTTGCAATTTTTTGTCCCATTTTCCTGGCTTGCTCGTAATAGGGATGCCCCTCTTTAAATCGGGCCGACCCAAATACCGTGATGCAGGGGCCCACAAAATTCAGTGCTCTAAATCCTTTTATAAATTCAAAAAATATTTGTACGGCAAATTTAAATTCCTTCATCCTTGGCCGAGGCCCATCTAATTCAACCAATTTTTGGGAGGGAATCCTCTTTTTGTCAGGGATAGACTTACCATTTGTTTGCATATGCTTTGATCACCATTAATGGCTATGAAGTTAGAATAAAATAAGTATTAAACGTCTAAATCAACTAAATTTGACTACCCAATTTGAAACTTCCAAATGAAAAAAAGCTTTTACTTTTTAAGTCTACTCTGCACGCAATGCATTTGCATCGCAACAATTGGACAATCCAACCAAGTTACATTTGAACAAGTTCAAATGTATTCTAGTATTCAACCAGAAGGAAAATATTGGCACCCTACTACAACACAAGTACAAGCATTTGCAAGCATATTGGATACCGCACTTTTTAATCCGTTACAACTTCAAAGAGATACGAGTTTTGCAACTAAGATAAAAATTTTAAATAAATCAAATCAAATTGGCAAGCTCGTGATTGATTGGAGTCAAAGCCAATCCTCCCCTTTTCATGCTTATTTAGAAATATACGAATTGCAGCCAGAACAAACATTTAGCAATTCAATGGTGAACATTATCATTCCAAAAAAAGACAGTATTCAATCCACTTGGTTTTTAACCTGTACTATTTTAGATGCAACTAAAAAACCTGTTTTTCAAAAAACCATTTTAATTGGTATGATTCCAATTGCCAACCAAGGTATTGGCTATCCAATGAATCTGCCGGTGTCTCCTCCTAAAAGTTTATTCAAGGCCATTCAATCAGGGGTTAGCTATTTTGATAAAGACGGTGAGGAACTGGCGTATATTGAAGCAAAAGTGCCGAATAGTTTTGCCTCTGATAATTTTACCATGCCTTTAATACAAACAAAGCCAAGAATTACGGTAGATACAAGTAAAGATTTTTTTCAGTTCACACAAAATAGTTCAAGGGTTGTGCTAAGAATACCTACTGCGATGATGCAGAAAATTGACACCAAAGACAAAACAACCAACAATCCTTTTTTTGCCATTTTACCTGAAATTAAAAAAAGGACCAACACCCTATTTAAAGAATACTATCAAGCCATACAACCTTTAAGGAATACAAGTGAAAATAAAGATTATTCATTGGAAGCCTATATTGAATTCAATCCATTGATCGATCCCGAATTACGCAACACACCACCTATCCGATTTTTACCAGACAGTATACATAAAATATATGCAGACACGAATTTAATTGGCAGGTTTAAAGTGATTGAGCTACCAGCCAATACTGGCTTGATGTTCAATTCAAATAAAATATACAATGGGTATGACTCCAGTTCGATGTATACATTAAATACGAACTATCCAAAAGGGATCATCTCTATTTCTAAATCGGTTGAAGGAAACATTGGGAAGGATACCTTTAAAATTCTTTTCAACAATGAGATTGATGTTAAAATGATCTATCTCAACAATCTGCCAATCTTGGTGGCAAAAGGAAAAAATAAGCCGAATTATTTAGTGCCAATTGAACAAGTAAATCAACATTCAATTTCCGCGCTTTTACTCTTAATTGCGTATAGTGAAATTTTTCAATCGCCAAATTAATCATGCATGCGTGTCGTAAGTTATAATGTCAATGGCATAAGAGCAGCCATCAAAAAAGGTTTGATCGAATGGTTAAAGGCATACCAAGTAGATATCCTTTGTCTGCAAGAAACAAAAGCAAGTAGTACAGATATTGACTTAAGTCTTTTCACTGAACTTGGTTACCATATTGCTTGGTACCCTGCTCAAAAAAAAGGATACAGTGGGGTGGCCGTATTTAGTAAACAAAAGCCAACTCTAATTGTCCAAGGCACTGGACATGAAATGAGTGATACCGAAGGACGCGTGATTAGAGTCGATTTTGAAGACCTTACGATTATCAATGCGTATTTCCCTTCAGGTACAAGCGGAGACCTTAGGCAAGCTTATAAATACCAATGGTTGGATGAATTTTACAATTGGGTAGAAGCTTTAAGAAAAGAAAGACCAAATATCATCGTTGCAGGAGATTATAATATTGCGCATCAAGCAATCGATATTCATGATCCTAAAGGGAATAAAAAGTCTTCAGGTTTTTTACCCGAAGAAAGGGCTTGGATGGACCAATTACTTGCAAATCATTGGGTGGATAGTTTTAGGCATATGCATGAAGAAGCCATTGGCGCTTATTCTTGGTGGAGTCAAAGATTTCCATCTGTTAGACTACAAAACAAAGGATGGAGAATTGATTATCTTTGTACAACAAAAATATTGGCAACTAAAATTAAGGACGCCTATATCCTACCAGACATCAAGCATAGTGACCATTGTCCCATTGTGCTAGAATTAAAAAAATAAACCCATGTTTGTATCTAATATAAGTTTTCAAGTAGATCCTTCCATAGAATCCGCATGGTTAAATTGGGTGAAGCAAAGCTTTATACCAAGTTGTCTTAACACTGCCTGTTTTGTAGAGCACCAACTCTATCAATTAGACCTAGCAGCAGATCAGCCGCCTACTTTTACCCTACAATTATTTAGTCATACTGCTACTCAAATGGCTGAATTCCAAGAAAAACACGCAGAAACACTCCTTTTAAGCGTCAATGAACAATGGGGAGAACAATGTTTTCACTTTAATACAAGCATGAAAATTGTGCATTGATTGTGGATAGCTAGTCTCCCAAAAGCCATAACTGGCCTCGTTTTCATTTTTTAATCCGCTGTAACTCAATACAGTAAAGGGTTTTAATAATATTCCCATCAAGTAGCCCTAAAATTGAAATATTGCGCTTGGGCGGAAAACCTTACTATTTAAGGGTTTTAGTGGAAAAATAAAAAATAAAAAAAACACTAAAATATTTTTTTGTTTCATCAAACCCAATAAATTTGTTCTATCGTTTAAAACTATAAAAAACACATCTATGAACAAAGCAGAATTGATCGCACACATCGCAGACGCAGTTGATTGTCC
>CAIZLI010000205.1 GCA_903933765.1 uncultured Bacteroidota bacterium | reverse complement strand
TACAGAAGTATCATGGGCAATCAAGCATTGTCAATGGGTTTAATTGCAGCTTCCCAAAAAAGTGGCCTGCCATTATTCCTTGGGTCTTATCCCATCACACCTGCTTCTGATATCTTACACGAATTGAGTAAGTACAAAAATTTTGGAATTAAAACTTTCCAAGCCGAAGATGAAATTGCAGGGATTACTGCAGCAATCGGGGCGAGTTATGGTGGTTCGATTGGTTTAACGACTACTTCAGGTCCTGGTATGGCCTTAAAAACAGAAGCAATTGGTTTGGCGACGATGTTAGAGATTCCTTTGTTGATTATCAATATCCAAAGAGGTGGCCCATCTACAGGCTTGCCCACTAAAACAGAACAAAGCGATTTGATGCAAGCCTATTATGGTCGAAACGGAGAAGCGCCGATTCCTGTATTAGCCGCATCTACACCAAGCGATTGTTTCTTTATGGCATTTGAAGCAGTGAAAATTGCTTTACAACATATGACACCGGTGATTCTTTTAAGTGATGGCTATATTGCCAATGGTGCAGAGCCTTGGAAATTTCCTGCTGCTGCCGACTTGCCTGGGATTGAAGTTAAATTCAAAACAAGTTTAGCAGAAGGAGAAGAAAAATTCTTACCCTATAAAAGAGATGAAAAATTAGCAAGACCTTGGGCGATTCCTGGTACTGCAGGATTAGAACATCGAATTGGTGGTATCGAAAAGCAACACGAAACTGGTAATGTAAGCTATGACCCAGAGAACCATGAATTCATGGTAAAAATGAGACTGGCTAAAGTAGATAAAATAGCAGATTACATTCCATTACAAACAATTGACAGTGGTGCAGCAAATGGGAAAGTGTTGGTACTTGGATGGGGTTCTACTTATGGCACTATCAAGAGCGCTGTATTGCAATTACAAAGTCAAGGCAAGTCTGTAAGTCACGCCCACATTAAGTATATGCGCCCATTCCCAAAAAACTTAGGCGAAATTTTAGCTGGGTTTGAAACCATTTTAATTCCAGAAATTAACAATGGCCAATTGATTAAAATAATCAGAGACCAATATTTGGTGGATGCAAAAGCCTATAATAAAATCATGGGTATTCCAATTACAAAACTAGAATTGGTTACCGCGATTGAATCGTACTTATAATAAAAAAAAGCGCCTCGAAAAATCGAAGCGCTTTTTTTATACTTTCAAGTCTTTCTATATCTTAACTTCTTTTACCTTATCCTCTTTTTTCTTCATTTCTTTTTCGAAGTATTTACAAAATTCGGTGATGCCGCAGGTATCGCATTTTGGGCTTCGTGCTAAACAAGTATAACGTCCGTGCAAGATCAACCAATGGTGCGCTTTGTGTACTAAAACAGCTGGTATATTTTTAATTAAATCTTTCTCTACCGCGAGTGGTGTTTTTGCAGTCATCGGGACCAATCCAACCCTTCTACTCACTCTAAATACATGGGTATCCACTGCCATATTAGGTTGTTGATCAATCACACTAGTAATCACATTGGCTGTTTTACGACCCACGCCAGGTAATTTTACTAAATCCTCTATTGTCATTGGCACTTCTCCATTGAAAGTGTTCATCAATAATTGGCTCATGCCAATGAGGTGTTTTGTTTTATTGTTGGGATAGGAAATGCTTCGGACTAAAGGGAATAAATCGTCAAAACTCGCTTTGGACATGGATGCAGGATCCGGATATTTTTTAAAAATGCCTGGCGTGGTTAAGTTTACACGCTTGTCGGTGCATTGCGCAGAAAGTATCACAGCCACCAATAATTGGAATGGATTATCGTAAGTCAGTTCTGTTTCTGCGATAGGTACATTTGCTAAAAAATAATCAATGACTCCTTGATAACGTGCTTGTTTTTTCATGCAAAGGAATACTTATTTTTTCTGCTCCGCCTTGTTCGCAAAAGTGTCCTCAAATAAATACACTTCCTCGCCTTCTCTTCTTAAAAGATAGCGCTCTCTTGCGTATTTTTCGACTGCACCTGGATTGCTTTGTAAATTATTCAACTGTTCTTGTGTAGTAGAAATTTCTTTTTCATAGTAACCCTTTGCTTGCTCTAATTTTTCCAATTCAGCTGCGCGGTCTCTTTGAAGAAAAAAATTACGTTGATCAAAAAAAAGCATCCATAGCACAAAAGCCAAGCAGGCAATAAAATAGCGATTGGCTATAAAAGGAATGATTTTTTTGATTGCTTGCATAAAAAAAGATTACCATAAAATTAGGATAGTTATTAGAATACGCCAATAATAATTACACAAAAAAAGAGCCCCGATGATGGAGCTCCTTTCTATATCAATCTAATTTGAATTATTTATTACCAAACTTTAATTTACCCTTTGTTGGGAAAAATCCAGTTTCACCTAATTGCTCCTCAATACGGATCAATTGATTGTATTTAGCCATACGGTCAGAACGAGATGCAGAACCTGTCTTAATTTGACCACAGTTCAATGCAACTGCTAAATCTGCAATGGTATTGTCTTCTGTTTCACCACTTCTGTGTGACATGATGGTATTATAACCATTGTTTTGTGCCAAGCTAACTGCATTGATGGTTTCAGTTAAAGTGCCAATTTGATTCACTTTCACCAATAAACCATTTGCGATTTTCTTGTCGATACCAGTTTGCAAACGATTTACATTGGTTACAAATAAATCATCACCCACCAATTGACATTTACTACCAATCGTATCTGTTAAATTCTTCCAACCAGCCCAATCATCTTCAGCCATACCATCTTCGATAGAAATGATTGGATATTTTTTCACCCAGCTCTCCCAGTATTTCACTAATTGGTCTGAACTCATTTCTTTTCCAGAACTTTTATGGAATACATATTTCTTTTTCTTCTCATTCCATAATTCACTATTGGCAGCATCCATTGCAATAGCAATTTGTGAGCCAGTTTTGTAACCAGCAGACTGAATTGCTTCAAGTACTGTTTCGATGGCTTCTTCATTGCTTTGAATATTTGGAGCGAATCCACCTTCATCACCTACATTCGTGCTATATCCTTTTTTCTTTAAAGTGCTTTTTAATTGATGGAAAATCTCTACACCCCAACGTAAACCTTCGCTAAAATTAGGTGCGCCAATTGGCATGATCATGAACTCTTGGAAATCAATTTTATTATCTGCATGTGCACCACCATTTAAAATATTCATCATTGGCATTGGCAATGTTCTTGCATTGGTGCCACCGATGTATCTGTACAAAGGCAAATTTGCTTCTTCTGCTGCTGCTTTTGCAACGGCCATACTTACCGCTAAAATGGCGTTTGCACCTAATTTAGTTTTATTTGCTGTACCATCTAAATCAATCATCACTTGATCGATTGCAGCCTGAGATGTGATATCAAAACCAATCAATGCATCCGCAATACTTGTGTTGACATTCTTTACTGCTTTCAATACACCTTTACCTAAGTATTTCTTTTTATCATTGTCTCTTAATTCAGCCGCTTCGTGAATACCAGTACTTGCACCACTTGGTACTGCAGCTCGACCCATCGCACCATCATCTGTTAATACGTCAACTTCTACAGTTGGATTACCTCTACTATCTAAAATCTGTCTTGCGTGTACCTCAATAATGTAACTCATAATTGGATGATTTATTTTTCTAAAAAATTGATTGCTTTTTGTTTGCGCAATTTACACCCATTTTTTTTAATGGGTAAGCAATTTGAAGATTTCTTCTAAACTTGCTTCTTGCGTCTGCAAACGTTCTATATGTAATCCTTTATCCAAAGCCAACCCCATGATATATTGTCTCGCCTGATCCAAGTCCACTGCGTCTTTGGCTTGAATGACTAACGTGCGTTTGTCTTCCTGTGGTATTAAATTGTATTTGAATTGAATAGGCTCAAGATGCGCGGTGATGTCTTCTTGAAATTGCACTAGTAGATTGTGCTGACTAGATTGTGTGAGTGATGCAATGGTTTGATTGGCTACTAATTTGCCTTGATGCAACACCAAGACCCTATCTGTAATAGCAGCTACTTCTTGTAAAATATGAGACGAAAATAAAATCATCGCATCCGCACTAAGTGATTGAATCAAAGCTCTAATTTCAATCAACTGATTTGGATCCAAGCCGGCAGTAGGTTCATCTAGCAAAATTAATTTGGGTGCATGCAAAATCGCTGCAGCAATCCCTACCCTTTGCTTGAATCCTTTGGACAAGTGCCCAATTTTTTTTTGCTGCATGGATTGCAATCCTGTTTGTGCAATCACTTCCTGGATTCTTTTTGTTGGAGCTGTTATTGCATGTGCATTGGCTAAAAAACTTAAATATTCAACGACAAATAAGTCTTCATACAAAGGATTGGATTCTGGCAAATAGCCAATCATTTTTTTATAAGCGACTTCGTCCTTTTGAACATCCATGCCTGATAACTGAATAGCACCTGCATCTGGACTTAGACAGCCCGCAATCATTTTTAAAGTGGTACTCTTGCCTGCACCATTTGGCCCGAGAAAACCAACAATCTCGCCTGGCTGAATATTAAAACTCAGGGGTTCAACTGCTGTGAATTGATCAAATTTTTTGGAGATGGATTGTACATTCAATGACATACTCAAAAGTAAAGTATTATTCTAGATCTTGAGAACTTGCTGGCAATTGATCATACTCCCCTTTAAATGCATAGTAGCCAAAAATGAAGAAGCCAATACAAATAGGTGTGAAGATGGTTAGGATAATCAACCATTGTAAAGTCACATTGGACTTAGTTAAACTAGTAGCAGCGGCAATTTTTTGGATGGCTTGGGATGCTAAAAACCATATGATTGCTGGCGCTAAAAACATCCAAACCAACCCAAGTATTTTTTTAATTGTATTCATATAAATTTTTTGAATTAGTCCATCACTTCCTTATCCACTTTATTGGTTAAATAAATCACTCCAATGAATAAACATATAGACGCAACACCTATTGGATACCATAAGCCTGCAAGCGGATCCCCAGCAGGATTGTCTGTGGTTTTTGTAAACTCCACAATCAAGGTACCCAAGAAAGGCACCAAACCACCAAATACCCCATTACCAATATGATAAGGCAATGACATAGAAGTGTAACGAATTTTAGTCGGGAACAATTCCACCAAGAAAGCGGCAATTGGTCCATACACCATGGTGACATATAAAATCTGCACAAAAACCAACCAAATTAAATTCCAGTAGGTAGTATCATCCAATGTTTTTTCTACCACTATATTTGGTTTCAAAGAAGCAGCAGCAATGGTCACTTCCTGCGTATTAGAGGCATCCAAAATAGCGCCTTTAGTAGGTTTTAATTTTACCACAATGGTGTCTAATTTGCTTGCATCCATTGCATTTGATTGCGTGTAATAAATGCTTCCAGTACTTGCATCTTTTATGATATCATTTAAAAATAAAGTGTCTGTTTTGGTATAACTAAATTTAGCACCATCGGTATATGCTGTGTCTATCTTTTGCACCACATATAATTTTGTACAAACTTTTTCATCCACAATGGCCAACTTTTCAGAAACAACAGTATGCGCTAAGTCAATTTTTTCAGTTCTATTCTTTGCATTGGTGGCATCTAAAAAATATTGATAAATGGGCCTGTATGTTACTATACCTGCTAACATACCAAACATCATGATCCACTTTCTTCCAATGCGGTCACTCAAATAACCAAACACCACAAAGAAAGGGGTGGCAAATAAAATAGCCCATAACATTAAATTTCTGGACTGTACAAATTCAACTTTGCAAACGGTCTCAATAAAACTTTGTGCATAAAACTGGCCGGTATACCAAATCACGCCTTGTCCCATCACTGCGCCAAACAAGGCTAAGAGGACCATTTTAAAATTGGCTTTTTGTCCGAAACTTTCTTTTAAAGGATTGGTAGATGTTTTACCTTCTGATTTTAATTTAGTGAACATGGGTGATTCACTCATTTTCATTCTAATTAAAATAGACACCACCACTAAAATAATCGACATCCAAAATGGATACCTCCATCCGCCCCATTCTGCACTAAATGCTTCGACACCCTGATTCGATCTTATTAAAATAATCACCCCTAATGCTAAAAATAATCCTAAGGTGGCTGTTGTCTGGATCCAACTAGTCCAGAAGCCTCTTCTATTTGCTGGTGCATGTTCTGCTACATAAGTGGCAGCACCGCCGTATTCGCCTCCAAGTGCCAATCCTTGTACCAATCTTAAAATCAACACTAAAATAGGTGCCGCCCAACCAATGGTTGCAAAACCAGGTACCAAGCCAATCGCAAAAGTAGATCCACCCATCAAAACTAAGGTCAATAAAAAAGTATACTTACGCCCAATGATATCTCCTAATCTACCAAACACGAGTGCACCAAATGGTCTTACAATAAAGCCTGCAGCAAAAATAGCGAGTGTACTTAAAAGTGCCGAAGTGCCCGCGTCAGAAGGGAAGAACTGTTTTGAAATAATGGTGGCCAACATCCCAAAAATGTAGAAATCATACCATTCAATTAGGGTGCCAACAGAAGAGGCGCCAATCACCAAACTAATTTTACTAGGCTTTATGTCGAAACTCATATTTTAATTATTTAATTGCTGCCATTCAAGTTAATTCAATCAACTTAAAAAATGTAAATTTGGAAGACTAATTTTAAATCAGACCATGTCTTATCCATACCAAATTAAAGACCTTGCAGGCTACCATGAAGCTTATCAAAAAAGTATTCAAGACCCCAATACGTTTTGGGGTGAAGTTGCTGCGCATTTTACATGGCATAAAAAATGGGATAAAGTAAGTGATTGGAATTTTAAAGACCCCAGCATACAATGGTTTGTGGGAGGGAAATTAAATATCACTGAAAATTGTTTAGATCGACATTTAGCCACCATGGGCGATAAGCCTGCCATCATTTGGGAGCCAAATGATCCAACCGAACAGCACCGCATCCTCACTTATAATCAACTGCATTTAAAAGTATGTCAGTTTGCTCAAGTCCTTTATAACAATGGTGTAAAAAAAGGTGATCGTGTATGTATTTATATGGGCATGATTCCTGAATTAGCGATTGCTGTATTGGCTTGTGCAAGAATAGGCGCAATTCATAGTGTGATTTTTGGCGGCTTCTCTGCACAAAGTATTGCAGACAGATTGGACGATGCAAAAGCTAATTTTATCATTACATGTGATGGTGCATTTAGAGGTGCGAAAGACATTCCTTTAAAGTCAGTGATTGACGACGCTTTAATTGGAAATAAAAATATTCAACGTGTAATTGTTTGCACAAGAACAAGAACAGCTGTGTCCATGTTACAAGGAAGAGATGTTTGGTGGGAGGATGAAATTAAAAATGTGGAAGCACAGGGCATCCAATTTGTTCCAGCAGAAGTGATGGATGCAGAAGATCCTTTATTCATTTTATATACTTCAGGTTCAACAGGAAAACCAAAAGGTGTGGTACATAGTGTGGCTGGGTATATGGTGTACACCAATTATACTTTTGTGAACACATTCAATTATAACCCAGACGATTTATTCTTTTGTACCGCAGACGTAGGCTGGATTACAGGGCACAGTTATATCGTGTATGCTCCATTAAGTGCTGGTGGCACTTCTATGATGTTTGAAGGCATCCCCACTTTCCCAGATGCAGGTAGATTCTGGAATATCATTGACAAATTCAAAGTGAATATTTTATACACTGCACCAACTGCCATTCGTTCATTAATGGGTTTTGGTTTGGGACCAGTGCAGGGACATGATTTAAGTAGTTTAAAAACATTAGGAACTGTAGGCGAACCTATCAATGAGGAAGCATGGAATTGGTACAACGAACAGATTGGAAAAAATAAATGTCCTATTGTAGACACTTGGTGGCAAACAGAAACAGGCGGCATCATGATTTCTAATATGGCGGGGATTACACCTGGAAAAGCAGGCTGGGCAACCTATCCAATGCCGGGCATCGAGCCTATTTTAGTAGATGATAAAGGAGTTGAAATAACAACGCAAGACGAGGAAGGATTTTACCGCGGCAACTTATGCATCAAGCAAGCATGGCCTTCCACCATTAGAACAACTTATGGTGATCATGAAAGATGCAGGACCAATTATTTTGCGACTTATGACAATTTATATTTTACGGGTGATGGCGCATTCAGAAACGAAGCAGGACAATTTAGAATCACAGGACGTGTAGATGATGTATTGAATGTGAGTGGCCACAGGATTGGTACTGCGGAAGTTGAAAATGCCATTAATATGCATGCAGGCGTAGTAGAAAGTGCAGTGGTAGGCTATCCGCATGATATCAAAGGACAAGGTATTTATGCTTATGTCATTTATACAGGATCGCATGCGCAAGACACACATGGCAGTGCAGAGATGATACGTAAAGACATTCTACAAACTGTAACAAGAATCATTGGACCCATTGCTAAACCAGATAAAATTCAATTTGTTGCTGGATTACCAAAAACAAGATCAGGAAAAATCATGCGTCGTATTCTTCGCAAAGTAGCAGAGGGTGAATTAAATAGTTTAGGCGATACCTCTACCCTATTAGACCCAGCGGTGGTGGATGAAATTGTCAAAGGCGTTATCTAAAATAAATTAGCGTAAAATAAAGTAACATAAAAAAGGCCTCGATGATATCGAGGCCTTTTTTTATGGATCATCTTTCAAAGATTAATCCATTAAACTTTTTAATTTCTTAGACAATAAGAACAAAATGATGGACGCTATTCCTGCCATGAATACAAAGAACATAAAGAACTCATGCAAGTTGGTAATTTGATAGCCTGCGAACGAAGTTGTTTTACCATTTTCAGGATACAATGTACTAAATACACCTGCTAATTTATTAGCGAATGCATTGGCTGTAAACCATACTGCCATTAACAAAGAAGCAAATTTAACTGGTGCTAATTTATTGAATAGTGAAAGTCCAATTGGAGACAAACAAAGCTCACCAAAAGTGTGCATCATGTACATACCAATTAACCAAATCATACTCACTTTAATTCCTGTGCCCACGCCATTCACACCTGTCGCAATCCATAAATAACCCAATGCCAATAACATTAAGCCCATCGCCATTTTAAATGGAGAAGAAGGCTCTCTTTTTGCTTTGCCTAGTTTAATCCAAATCCATGCAACCAATGGCGCAAGTGTAACAACAAAGATGGAATTTAAAGATTGAAAGAAACTTGTTGGCACGACATAAAATCCTAAATCACGTTGTGTATTTTCAGATGCAAAAAAAGTAAGTGAGGCCCCTGCTTGTTCAAATGCACTCCAGAAAAAGATCACAAAGAAAGACACTGTAAATAAAACAGCTACTTTCTTTTTTTGAACACCATCTAATGATTTATCTGAGAAAATAATGAATGCGATTAAAAGAATACACGCAATCAATAACCAGAATAAATAACTCACTACTTTAATATCGATATACACTAAAGCAATCGTGACTAAAGAAATTAAAAGTAAGAATCCTACCATCACTGGCAGTTTCTGAAACAATTTTGGTGCATCATTTGGTGCATCACCAATGGAAGCTCCATCTGCATCCACTAAATATTTTTTCTGAAATAGCATTTGAGTAACCACACTTAAAAGCATGGCAATACCACCCGCTAAAAAGGCCCATTTAAAATCTCCATTGTTTCCTGTGTCTCCAAAAAAGCCACAAACAATTGGACCTAGTGCACCCCCAGTATTAATCCCCATATAAAATATAGTATAGGCTGCATCAATTTTTGAATCTCCTTTTTTATACAATTGTCCCACCATGCT
>CAIZLI010000204.1 GCA_903933765.1 uncultured Bacteroidota bacterium | reverse complement strand
TTATTGTAAATCAATCCATTAAATGACAAATTGAATCAACATGTCTACTAAAAAAGTACATAAAATTGCTGTTTTAACATCTGGTGGTGACGCCCCCGGTATGAATGCAGCTATTAGAGCAGTCGTTAGAACGGGTTTATACCATGGTTTAGAGGTATTTGGGGTGACTAGAGGATACAATGGCATGATTGAGGATGATATTTTTCAGATGAATTCAAAGTCGGTAGCCAATATCATTCAAAGAGGTGGAACAATTTTAAAAACAGCAAGAAGTAAAGATTTCTTTGAACCTGAAGGACGTAAGATTGCTTACGAAAATCTTAAAAAAAGAGGCATTGACGGTATCGTTGTTATAGGTGGAGACGGAAGTTTCAAAGGCGCACAAAAATTCAGTAATGAATTCGATATCCCATGTATTGGATTACCAGGCACTATTGATAAAGATATAGCAGGTAGTGATTTTACCATTGGTTTTGACACTGCTGTAAATACTGCGGTAGAAGCAATTGATAAAATCAGAGATACAGCGGATGCACATGATCGTTTATTTGTGGTTGAAGTGATGGGACGTGATGCAGGTTATATTGCATTACATAGCGGTATTGCAACTGGTGCCGAGAATATTTTGATTCCAGAATCAAAAACAGATATGGAAGCATTGGTTGCTAATTTGACAGAAAAAGAAAAGAGAAGAAAACTAGTCAACCTAATTGTTGTTGCTGAGGGAGATGAATTTGGAGGCGGAAATCAAGTGGGTGACTATTTAAAAACGAAACTACCTAATGCAGACATCCGTGTTTGTATTTTAGGACATATACAAAGAGGTGGGGCACCAACTTGTTTAGACCGTTTGATTGCAAGCAGAATGGGCTACCACGCTGTTGAATGTTTATTGAATGGAAAACACAATGTCATGGTGGGAATCGAGGACAATAAAATGAAATACACGCCACTAGACAACGCTGTAAAAGCAAAACAAAAAATTTCAGAAGAATGGTTAAAGATTGTCAAGATCTTAGCTAGTTAATCTATATAAACAAGTATATAAATAACCCCAATCAATACAATGAGCGCATCTACTTACAAACAGAAACACCATAAAACTAAAATCGTTGCAACAGTTGGTCCAGCTTGCGAAACCTATGACCAATTAAAAAATTTAGTCATTGCAGGTGTGAATGTTTTTAGATTAAATTTTTCTCATGGAAGCCATGAAGACAAAAAGAAAATCATTGACAATATTAGAGGCATCAATAAAGAATTAAATTGTTCAGTAGCCATTTTAGGTGACTTACAGGGGCCTAAATTGAGAGTTGGTGAAATTGAAAACAATCGCTTAGATGTCAAAGAAGGCGATATCTTAACATTCACCAATACTAAATGTGTTGGAACAATAGAAAAAATATATGTATCCTACCCTAACCTTGCTGGTGATGTGGTTGTGGGAAATACCATCATGATTGACGATGGTAAAATTGAAGTGTTGGTCCACAGTGTAGAAGCGAATGGTGACGTGAAAGTGAAAGTAACACTTGGTGGCATTATTTCTTCTAAAAAAGGGATCAATTTACCTGATACAAAAATATCCTTACCAGCATTGACCGAAAAAGATTTAGAAGACGCTGCATTCATTATTAAAGAAGAATTGGACTGGGTTGCATTAAGCTTTGTAAAGCGTGTGGCAGATATTGAAATGCTAAGAGGGATTTTAAACGAACATCAAAGCAACGCTAAAATTATTGCTAAAATAGAAATGCCTGAAGCCTTAACGAATATCCGCGATATCATTATTGCTAGTGATGCGATTATGATTGCACGAGGAGATTTAGGTGTTGAATTACCAGTTGAAAAAATCCCATTGATCCAAAAAGAATTGATTAGAAAATGTATTCATAGAGCGAAACCTGTGATTGTGGCAACACAAATGATGGAGTCTATGATTGACAGAGTAAAACCAAACCGTTCTGAAATCACAGACGTAGCCAATGCAGTGATCGAAGGCGCAGATGCGGTGATGTTAAGTGGTGAAACTGCCACTGGTCAATTCCCAGTATTGGTGATTGAAACTATGCGTAAAATTATTTCTGAAGTAGAAGAAAATGGTTACAAATACAATCGTTCAGAAGATTTGAAACCACAGCCGCATTCTCCTTCCTTCTTGAGTGATGCTGTTTGTTACAATGCGTCTAAATTATCAGAAGATAGCAATGCAAATGCATTAGTAGGTATGACACAAAGCGGTTATACTGCATTTATGTTAAGCAGTTTCCGTCCTCAATCACCTCTATTTATCTTCACAAAGAAAAAAAGTTTAGTGAATCAATTGTCATTAAGCTGGGGCGTTAAAGCTTTCTACTATGATAAAGAAGAAAGTTTAGATGAGATCATAAAAGATCAAATCCAAGTATTAAAAGCACATGGTTTTGTTAATACGGGCGATGTCGTGATTAATACAGGCAGTACCCCAATACAATTACATTTACCAACAAATATCATTAAAATCAACAAAGTTGATTAAAATTTAGGCCTCATTATTGAGGCCTTTTTTATACCTTTAGTATTCAAATTTACAATTCATAATTATGCTTGAATCATTTGAGAAAATACCAGTCAAGATTTACAAAGATGTTGCCACTGGATCCAATGCTGTTGCTGCTCAAATTGCACAACTAATTAAAGATAAACAAGCTAAAGGTTTACCATGTATTTTAGGAATGGCAACAGGTGCCACCCCAGTTTTATTGTATAAAGAATTGGTAAGATTGCATAAGGAGGAAGGACTTAGTTTCAAAAATGTGATTACTGTGAATTTAGATGAGTACTACCCTATTCCGAGAGATGCTTATCAAAGCTATTGGAGTTTTATGCATCGTCATTTATTCAATCATATTGATATTGATCCAACAAATATTCATATACCAAGTTCTGAATGGGATATGGAAGAGTTAAAGGAAAAATGTGTTGCCTACGAACAAACGATCGAAAAATTAGGAGGAATAGATTTACAAATTTTAGGCATTGGTAAAAATGGACATATTGGTTTTAATGAGCCTGGTTCTAGTTTTCACTCTAAAACGAGGGTGATCCATTTGGATCAATTAACTAGGATGGCCAATGTATATGAATGGCATGATTTAAACAAAGTACCTCAGTTAGCGATCACAGTTGGTATCAGTAGTATCATGAAAGCTAAAAAAATTGTACTACTTGCATGGAGCAATAAAGCAGATATTGTCGCCAAAGCAGTTGAAGGCACTATCACAGAACAAATTCCTGCTAGTGTTTTACAAAATCATGATGACTGTACATTTGTAATAGACGAATTAGCTGCAACAGAACTCACGCGACATAAATCACCCTGGTTAACAGGTGCGAATGATTGGACACCACAGATGATAAAAAAAGCGGTGATTGATTTAGCATTGAAATTAAATAAAACTGTATTAAGCTTAACTTCTGATGATTACAAAGAGAACAGCTTATCTGATTTATTGGTGCTAAAAGAATCGGTGTATGATATCAACCTGCAGGTTTTTTACATGTTACGTGATTCCATCACAGGATGGCCTGGCGGAAAACCCAATGCAGTCATTCCTGCACATCCTGAACGTAGTGAACCACATAGTAAGAAAGTATTGATTTTCTCTCCACATCCAGACGATGACATTATTAGTATGGGCGGTACATTCATGCGTTTACACGATCAAGATCACGAAGTGCATGTGGCTTACCAAACCAGCGGCAATATTGCAGTTACAGATGAATTTGTGACTCGATTTTTAGATTTTGCTGTAGGATTCGAAGACCTATTTGGAATTGACAATAAAAAGAGCCAAGAGATCCTTACCAATGCGAGGGCTTTTTTAGCAAACAAGGCAAGCAATCATTTAGATACCGCAGAAATTAGAGCTATCAAAGGTTTAATTAGAAGATGTGAAGCTAAAGCAACTTGCAGGTACGTAGGTATTTCAGAAAATAATTATCATTTTATGGATCTCCCTTTTTACGAAACGGGCATGATTGATAAAAAACCTATGAGCGAAAAGGATATTGAATTAACTATGGCGCTCTTACGTAAAATTCAACCACACCAAGTGTTTTGTGCTGGAGATTTAGCAGATCCACATGGTACACATAAAGTTTGTTTAGAGGTGGTTTTTGAAAGTATGCGTCGATTAAAAGCTGCTGGTGATGCTTGGGTAAAAGACTGTTGGGTTTGGTTGTATAAAGGTGCTTGGCAAGAATGGGCTATTTCTGAAATTGAGATGGCCGTTCCTATGAGCCCAGACCAGGTAATGAAAAAACGCTTTGGCATTTTCATCCATCAATCTCAAAAAGACAGTGTTCCTTTCCAAGGCTCCGATTCTAGAGAGTTCTGGCAAAGAGCAGAGATACGCAACGCGAACACGGCTAATCTGTATGCTAACCTTGGTTTAACTAAGTATGCAGCAATGGAAGCCTTTGTCCGCTGGCATTATTAATTGCTGCTTTTAGAAGTATTATTTGCCCTTTTCCTTTGGTAAAATGGTATTTTGAGGTATATTTGCACCCCTTATTGATTTGGGTTAGTAAGTGGAATGGCCCCGTAGCTCAACTGAATAGAGTATTTGACTACGGATCAAAAGGTTTCAGGTTTGAATCCTGACGGGGTCACAGAAAAAGAATATAAGTCGTTGTAAATGAATAATTTGCAGCGACTTTTTTCATTTTGGTCAAACATAGTTAAAACATTTAATGCATAAGAATAGGTTTGTATGCATGAACAAAATTAATAAAACTGCAATATCTGCCGGCAATTATAGGGCAATTTATTTCAGTGAAGCAAACAATTCAAATTATATCCGGGACTCAAATCATATTATATAGAACGTAGTTCTACTGAATTAAATGGTTTTGTCTAAAATTCTCTATAAAATGTCAGATTATTTTGTGCTAATCCATATTTTTAAAAAAAATCATACGCATGAAAAAAATATTATTATTTCTAACAATCGCATTGTTCACAAATACAGCAGATGCACAACAAAACAGACATGTTGAAGTTATACTTACTGATAGTATTATTTCAAATTTAGACACTGCTTATTGGAATGCAGATTTTTATTTTGATTATTCTTTAATCAATTTGGATTCAAGCATATTAAAACAAAAGAATCCTAGATTAGAAAACACTTTAAGAAAATCAATGGCAGACGACTCTGTAAAAAATGTTTTAAATATGCTTAATTTGGAGAGTAGGAATATGAAAGATGTCATGGTTTCAACAGATTTGATTTTTGATAATTCAAGAGAATACTATAATATTAGAGGCCATAATTATATAACAACATCCTATTCTGGTATCAAAAAACTCATTGATTACTGTTATTCAAAAAAAATTAATCTTTCACTTTCTACTATCAAAAATAATTACAATGTAAATTCTGAGATATTATTAAGAAAAAAACTACTTGAAAAATCAAGAAAAATAGCACTTGCTTCACTACCAAGTTTTAATGGAAAAACATTAGAATTATTATCTATAACACAGACAGCACCATCATTAAAATTTAATAATACTTCATTTGAAATAAGCAGATTGAAACAATTACTAGATGATAATGTCAATTTTAAAGTATCTAACATACTAACTTTAAAGTTTGATTATTTGATAAAATAAATTTAGTTACTAATAAAAAATGAAGAAGAATAATTAACTACAATTTAATCATAGTTTTTTTTCAATCAAATTCATTTTACAAAATGACTAAAAAGACTTTAATTAGTTTAATTTCATTAGGTCATATGGGAAGTGGTGTTTTATTATTAAAATGTAATTTCCAAAGAAAGAAAAATAATTAGTTGTATGAACCCTATTTTACTTCATCACAATATAAAAAAAATTGGTATTACATTAATTGCAATATCTATAACCTATTTTTTAGTAAATCTTTTTTATCCAATAGAAATACCATTTTTAAATGGTGTAAAAATAT